>CAYYYC010000029.1:11231-14486 GCA_964475695.1 uncultured Rubrivivax sp. | reverse complement strand
GACGAGGCCTACTACCTGTACCGGCCGGAAAACGAACGCGACTACGGCCAGGAGGCCATCGAGATCCTGCTGCAGGTCATGGAAAACCATCGCGACGACCTCGTGGTGATTCTGGCCGGCTACAAGGACCGAATGGACACCTTCTTCCAGAGCAATCCGGGCATGAGCTCGCGCATTGCCCACCATCTGGATTTTCCCGACTACGCCATCGATGAGCTGCTCCAGATTGCCGAGCTGATGCTGGGGTCGCAGCGCTACCGCTTCTCGGATCAGGCGCGGCAGGCGTTCGAACGCTACCTGGCGCTGCGCCTGCAGCGGCCCCATTTCGCCAACGCCCGCAGCGTGCGCAACGCCCTGGACCGTGCCCGCTTGCGCCAGGCTTCGCGGCTCTTTGCCGATCGCCAGCGTGCCTTCACGCCGGAGGATCTGTGCACGCTGCAGGCCCCTGACATTCTGGCCAGCCGACTGTTCCAGGAGCCCGCGCCTTGCCTGACGCCCGACTCCAAGTCCTGATCTTCGATGTCGACGGCACCCTGGCCGACACCGAGGCTGTCCATCTGCAGGCCTTCAACGAGGCTTTCGCGCAGGAGGGCATGCCTTGGCGCTGGAGTGATGAGCAATACACAGGCCTGCTCGAGGTCAGCGGGGGCAGGGAGCGCATGCTCCATTACTGGCAGTCGATCGAGCCCGACCTCACCGGACTGGAGTCCGCTGCGCGCGCGCAGGTCGTGGGTCGGCTGCATGAGGCCAAGACGGCGGCCTACAAGGCGCGAGCGGCGGCAGGCGCGGTCAGCCTGCGGCCCGGCGTTCTGGGCCTGATGGAAGCGGCCCGGGGCCGGGGGCTGCTCCTGGCCATTGCCACCACCACCTCGCCGGCCAACATTGACGCGCTGCTGCGCCCAGTGCTGGGGCCGGACTGGCGGCTGAACTTCGCCTCCATTGCAGACGCGGCCACCGCCCCCATGAAGAAGCCGCACCCGCAGGCCTACCGCCAGGTGCTGCATGAGACCGGCAGGCCGGCTGGGGCTTGCATTGCGCTGGAAGACTCGCACAATGGCCTCAGGGCGGCCTTGGCAGCCGGCGTGGCGCCCCTCATCACCCCAACCCGCTACACGGCCCACCATGATTTTTCCGGGGCCCTGGCGGTCAGGCCGGACCTGCAGGGCGTCACAGTCGACATGCTGCAGGGCTGGCTTGGCCAGCGAACGGGGGTGGCCGAGCCTCTCGAGGGCGCCGGATTGCAGTAAGCCTTCGTTTCCGTGCAGTCCCGTGTTCCACCCTGCTCCTGCCCCTGTGCGGGGGCGCTGACGGTTCTTCCTCGATGCCGCTGTCCCAACGATCCACCCTCACGCAATTCCTCATCGAGGAGCGCCGTCGATATCCCGGCGCCAGCGGCGACTTCAACGCCCTGATTCTGGATGTCGCCCTGGCCTGCAAGGCCATCGCCCGCGGCGTTGCGTTCGGCGAACTGGGCGGCATTCTGGGCAACCACGGCGCGTCAGGCGCGGTCAATGTGCAGGGTGAGGTGCAGAAAAAGCTCGACGTGATCAGCAACGAGATGTTTCTGCGTGCCAACGAATGGGGCGGACATCTGGCGGGCATGGCCAGTGAGGAGATGGACGACCCTTACGCGATCCCCGCGAGTTATCCGCGCGGCAAGTACCTGCTGGTCTTCGACCCGCTGGATGGATCTTCAAACATCGATGTCAATGTCAGCGTGGGCAGCATCTTTTCGATCCTGCGAGCGCCGTCGGCCGTGGCTCAGGGCGAGCGCTGTCTGGCGGCCGAGGATTTCCTGCAGCCGGGCGCGTCGCAGGTCGCCGCGGGCTATGCGATCTACGGCCCCGCCACCATGCTCATGCTCACCGTGGGCAGCGGCGTACACGGTTTTACCCTGGACCCCAACCTCGGCGAGTTCAAACTCACCCACCCGGATGTGATGGTGCCGGCCGACACCCAGGAGTTTGCGATCAACGCCAGCAACAGCCGCTTCTGGGAGCCCCCGGTCAAGCGTTATGTGGATGAGTGCCTGGCGGGCAGGACCGGCCCGCGCGGGAAGGACTTCAACATGCGCTGGATCGCTTCGATGGTGGCCGAGGCGCACCGCATCCTCATGCGGGGCGGCGTGTTCATGTACCCCCGTGACACCAAGGACCCCGCCAAGCCTGGGCGCCTGAGGCTGCTGTACGAGGCCAACCCCATCGGCCTGCTCATGGAGCAGGCCGGCGGGCGAGCCAGCACGGGCAGGGGCTCGGTGCTTGAGGTTCAGCCGGATCAACTGCATCAGCGCATCGGGCTGGTTTTCGGGTCGAGGAACGAGGTGGAGCGGATCGAGCGCTATCACGCCGAGCCGGCGCCGTTGAAGAAAGCGGACTTCGAGACGCCCCTGTTTGCCGAGCGCAGCCTTTTCAGGGATTGAGCCCCATGTCAGAGCGACACCCCATCATTTCGATCACCGGCTCCTCGGGCGCCGGAACCTCCACCGTCACGCGCACCTTTTCCAACATCTTTCGCCGCGAGGGCGTCAAGGCCGGGATCGTGGAGGGCGACAGTTTTCACCGCTACGACCGCGCGGAGATGAAGGTCCGGATGGCCGAGGCCGAGCGAGCCGGAAACAAGCACTTCAGCCACTTCGGGCCTGACAACAACCTCTTCGGCGAACTCGAGACGCTGTTCAGAACCTACGGCGAAAGCGGCCAGGGCCGAATGCGAAAGTACCTCCACAACCCTGAGGAGGCTGCGCCCTACCGGCAGCCCCCCGGCACCTTCACGGCCTGGGAGGACCTGCCGCCCGACACCGACATGCTGTTCTATGAGGGGCTGCACGGCGCCGTGCGCACTCCGGAGCATGATGTCGCGAGATACCCGGACCTGCTCATTGGCGTCGTGCCGGTGATCAACCTGGAATGGATCCAGAAGCTGTGGCGCGACAAGCACCTGCGTGGCTACACCCAGGAGGCCGTCACCGACACGATCCTGCGCCGCATGCCCGACTACCTGCACTACATCTGCCCGCCGTTCGAGCACACGCATGTGAAGTTTCAGCGGCTGCCGGTGGTTGACACCTCGAACCCTTTCATCGCGAGGGACATTCCCAGCGCCGACGAGAGCATGGTGGTCATCCGGTTCGCCAAGCCCAAGGGCATCGACTTCCAGTACCTGCTGAGCATGGTCAACGGCTCATGGATGAGTCGCGCCAACACCATCGTGGTGCCCGGCGGCAAGATGGAACTGGCCATGCAGCTGATCTTCACG
>CAYYYC010000029.1:0-11221 GCA_964475695.1 uncultured Rubrivivax sp. | reverse complement strand
CTGGCGGATGATGGAGCGGCGCCGCAGGGCGCTGGGACAGGCCTGAGCGGCCGCAGCGTGTCGAACGGTCTAAGGCCGGGTCAGTGATCGGGCAATGCGCTCGAGACTCTTTGGCGACATCCCCAGGCTGGCGTAGGCCGCTGCAGTGTCCTTTTCGAGTTGTGCCGCGGCACTCTCGATCGCGGTGCGACTGGCGCCGCCGACCTTCATGGCCTGGATCTGCGTGATTCCGGTGGCGAGGTAACGGTCTACCTCCTCCTGCATCTCGGCAAATTCAGTCCGCAGGGATTCCAGGCTGCCCTTCATTTCGAGCTTCTCTTCCTCGAGTTTTTCTCGCGCCTGCTGGATTCGAGCGGCATCGCCGGCAGCCATGGCGGCGGTCAGCTCCCTTTGTGCCGCCAGATACTCCGCCCGCTCGGCCAGCCATCCCGTGATTTCGGAGGCCACTTCGCCGCGTGCGGTGGTCAGGGCGCCTGGCAATGGTCGGGCGCCCGCCGGCGCGCTGCCGCTTGCGCCGCCAGCATCGATGTTGTCGCTCACCAGGGTGCGGAAAACCTTGTCGAACGCCTTGTCCGTGGGTTGGCCATTCGGTCGCTGGACCCCAGCGCGGGCCGTGGCAGCAAGGGTCAGTTGCGAGATCTTCATGGAAATCTTTCTGCGTGAATTTCACAGGGCACTGCAAATTCCGACGGCGGCCCGTGCCGCCCCGGGGCGTTCAGCGGCAAAACTTTGCCGTCACCGGCAAGTCCAGGCCGCCTCTGGTGTCATCGATGAGGGTCTCGCATAATCCGTGCCCGTCGGGCGATCATTGACGGGACGGTCCGTCCGCAATCAGCGCCCCAGTCGGGCATCGAAGAAAGGAACCCAGGAGATGTTCAAGGCGATCGGTCTATCCCTACTCTTGCTGTCTGCGCCGGCTTTCGCCGACCTGCAGCTGGCCAGCCGCAACGCCTGCATGGGCTGCCACGCCGTGGCCACCAAGGTGCTCGGCCCGTCCTATGCCGAGGTGGCCAAGAAGTACGCCGGCCAAAAGGATGCGGAGGCCAACCTGGCCAAAAGCATCAAGGCCGGCGGAATGGGCAAGTGGGGTCAGGTTCCGATGCCTGCCCAGGCGCAGCTCAGCGATGCCGACGCCCGAAGGCTGGCTGCCTGGATCTTGGCCGGCGCCAAGTAGGACCGGATCTCGGCCTGGCCACGGCCCGGGCGCCGAGGCCCGGCTGGCCGCCTCCGTCGGCATTTCGGCAGGCTGCCCTTGAAGCGCTGGTTCATCCGTCTGCTGGCGCTTTCGGCCGCAGCGCTGGCGCTGCGCGCCGATGGGGCTGAAGTGCATGTGGCCGTGGCGGCCCACTTCATGCCCGCGATCAGACCGATCGCCCAGGCCTTCCATGAGCACAGCGGCCACCGGGTGGTGGCCTCGGCGGGCTCCACCGGCGGATTGGCGGCGCAAATCCTCCACGGGGCTCCCTATGACGTGTTCCTGGCGGCTGACCAACAGACGCCTCGACGCTTGCTCCAGTCCGGCCATGCGCTCGAAGAGGGGCGCCTGACCTATGCCACCGGGCGCCTGGTGCTCTGGAGCGCGGATCCTGGCCTGGTCGACCCGCAGGGCCAAGTGCTGAGTTCGGTGCCGGTTCGCCGTCTGGCCGTGGCCAACCCGCGCGTCTCGCCCTATGGGCGCGCCGCCCTTGCGGTGCTCGCAGGCCTGGGCCTCGAGGCCGCGTATCGCGGTCGCCTGGTGCAGGGGGAGAACATCGCCCAAGCCCATCAGTTCGTTTCCTCGGGCAATGCGGAGCTGGGCCTGTTGGCGCTGTCTCAGGTGATGCGTGAGGGCCGCCTGAGCGCCGGGTCGGTCTGGCTGGTGCCCGCTTCCCTGCACGAGCCCTTGCGGCATGATGCGGTCCTGCTCAAGCGGGCGGCGCAGGCACCGGCAGCCCGCGAGTTCATGAACTTCCTTCGCAGCGACAAGGTGCGTGCAATCATTCGCGCCCACGGGTATGACGATTGATCGTCTGATCGACGAGCAGGCTTGGCAGGCCATCGCACTGACGCTGCAGCTGGCCGGTCTGACCACGGTGCTGCTGCTGATTCTGGCCACGCCTTTGGCCTGGTGGTTGGCCCACACGCGTTCGCGTTGGCGTGCGGCGGTCAGTGCCCTGGCCACGCTGCCGCTGGTGCTGCCGCCCACCGTTTTGGGCTTCTACCTGTTGGTGGCCCTGGGGCCGCAGGGCCCGTTGGGAAAGCTCACTCAAGCCCTCGGGCTTGGAGTGCTGAGCTTCACCTTTTCGGGGCTGCTGATCGGCTCGGTGGTCTTTTCCCTGCCCTTTGCGCTTCAGCCGATACAGAACGCCTTCGAAGCCCAGGGCAAGCGTCCGATGGAGGTGGCGGCGACCCTGGGAGCCTCTCCGCTGGACGCCTTCTTCAGCGTGGCCCTGCCTCAGGCCCGCGCGGGATTGTTGACCGCAGCGGTGCTCGCCTTTGCCCACACCGTGGGCGAATTCGGCGTGGTGCTGATGATCGGCGGCAACATTCCCGGCCAAACCAGCGTGGTGTCCACCCTGATCTATGGTCATGTGGAGGCCATGGATTACGCTCAGGCCCATGCCCTGGCTGCCGGGATGCTGGCTTTCAGCTTCCTGGTCCTGCTCGCGCTGGCGCTGCTGCGGCGCCCCTTGCCGGGTTCGGGGGTGCCATGAGCGGCATCGTCCTGCGCTTGAGCCTGCCGCGCCCGGATTTTTCGCTGGAGATCGACGCGAGCCTGCCTGCGCGGGGCATCAGCGTGGTGTTCGGCCCATCGGGGTCGGGCAAGACCACCCTGTTGCGTGCCGTGGCGGGCCTGGAGCGGCCGCAGCGGGCGCGGGTTCAGATCGGCGAACAACTTTGGCAGGACGATGACCGGGGCATCTGGTTGCCCACGCACCGCCGCCCTCTGGGCTTTGTGTTTCAGGAGCCCAGCCTCTTTGACCATCTGGATGTGCAGGCAAACCTGCGCTTCGGGCTGCGCCGCTCCCCACAGCGCGCCGCGTCGAGCCGCGCTTTGGACGCGGCCATCGAGCTGCTGGGGATCGGACACCTTTTGCAGCGGCGCGCGGCAGCGCTCTCCGGCGGAGAGCGCCAGCGAGTGGCCATCGCGCGGGCTGTGGCTGCAGCGCCGAGACTGTTGCTGCTTGATGAGCCGCTGGCCTCCATCGATTCGGCACGAAGGCAGGAGATCCTGCCGTGGCTCGAGCGGCTTGGCGATGAGCTGAGCCTGCCCATGCTTTATGTGACCCACTCGATCGACGAGTTGGCCCGCCTGGCCGACCAGGTGTTGGTCATTGAGGCCGGGCGGGTTCGCTGGCAGGGCGGTGCGGCGCAGGCCCTGGGGCACGAGTTCGGCTTGCTGGCCGCCGGTGAGGACCCGGGATGCCTGATCGAGGCCGTGGTGGCCGAGCGGGCCGAGGCGTGGCACCTGGCCCGGGCTGACTTCCCGGGCGGCCACCTTTGGCTGCGCGACGGCGGCGCCGCCTTGGGGCGCCGGCTGCGCCTGCGTGTGCTGGCCCGCGATGTGAGTGTGGCGCTGGACAAACCGCTGATGACCAGTGTTCAGAATCTCCTGCCGTGCGAGGTGATGGCCATCGAGCCGGCCGAGCACCCGTCTCAGCGTCTGGTTCGCTTGGGCTGCGGCTCCGCCGTGCTTTTGGCCCTCCTCACCCGACGCGCCTGCGACGCGCTTGCGCTGCGGCCGGGCTGCCAAGTCTGGGCCATGGTCAAGGCCGTGGCCGTTGTGGGTTGATTGCAGCGGGAGCCGCCCGCCTAAACTTCAAGGATCTGGATCGACACACGAGGAGATTGCCGTGAACCCTGTGCAACGGGCCGCCCTGGCCCCCCTGTTCGCCACGGCTGTGCTGTGCGCACTGGCTGGTGCGGCTCAGGCCCAGATTCAGGTGACCGAGCCCTGGACGCGTGCCACGGTGGCTCAGCAGAAAGCCACCGGCATGTTCCTCACACTGACCGCCGCTCAGGGCGGCCGGCTCGTTTCGGCGGCCTCGCCCTTGGCCGAGGTCGTGGAGATCCATGAGATGGCCATGGAGGGCAACATCATGCGGATGCGCGCAGTGCAGGGGCTGGATCTCCCCGCAGGCAAGCCCATCACGCTCAAGCCGGGGGGGTACCACATCATGCTCATGGGCCTGCGCCAGCAGATTCAACCAGGGCAGCCGGTGCCGGCCACCCTGGTCATCGAGGAGCGCGACGGCAAGCGCCAGAGTGTGCAGGTCAACGCGATCGCCCGGGAATTGGCCACTCCCTCAGGGGGTGGCCACGGCGCATCGGGCACCCACAGGCATTGAGGCAAGGGGCCAGAGTTGATTGCCCGACGGCCGCCGAAACCGACTCTGCAGCGCTGGGCCAGGGCTGCAGGCGCCTGGATGGCTTTGGGTCTGGCGCTGCAGGCCAGTCCAGCCCTGGCGGGAAAGCCCCACACCCACGGCACCGCTGAGATGGCGGTCACCGTGGAAGCCGGGCGACTGACTGTGGAAATCGAGATGCCCCTGGACACCCTGGTGGGGTTTGAGCATGTGCCTCGAAGCGATGCGCAGCGGCAGGCTGCGGGCTTGGCGCTGCGGCGTCTGCGCGAGTCGGGCGATTCCCTGCTCAGGCCTGACCCGTCCGCGCAGTGCCGCTTGACACGCAGCGCCGTTGATGCCCCGGTGCTCGAGCACGGCGTTGCGCCTGTGGGCGGGCACGCCCAGGCCCAGGCGCGCTACGAGTTCAGCTGCGCGCGACCGGACTCCTTGCTGAGCCTTGAGATCGGCTTGTTTGACGCCTTTGGCCGCCTGCAGCGGCTGCAGGCTCAGTGGGCGACTCCGGCGGGGCAGGGCAGGCAGGTGCTTCGCCGCGGCGCCAAGGTGCTGCGCCTGCAGCGCTGAGCGCCGGCTCTATCGATAACCCGCCCGATCCAGCATCTGCTGCACACGGGTCTGGTTCTTCCCGATGACCTGTGCGGGCACCGACTCGGCCTTGAAGCCGCTTCTGGCCATGGCCTGCAGCGCAGGGTTGTCGAACGACACGCCGGAGACGGCTGGCCACTCGTGGTTCCCGTCGGCGAAATACCTCTGGGCCTGGGGGCTGGCCAGGTATTCGAGGAACTTGACCGCCGCCGCGGCGTTCTTGGTGTGTCGGGCCACGGCACCCCCAGCGATGTTGATGTGGGTGCCGCGGTCGCCTTGATTCGGAAACACGATCCCGATGCGACTGACGACCTCCCGATCTTCCGGCTTGCCGGACCGCATCAGGCGCGCAAGGTAGTAGGAATTGCTCAGCGCAACGCCGCACTCGCCCGCGGCCACGGCCTTGATCTGGTCGGTGTCGCCTCCCCGGGGGGGGCGAGCCATGTTGGCCACCAGGCCCCTCAGCCATGTTTCCGTGCGAGCGGGTCCCAAGTGCTCCAGCATGGCGCCGAAGAGGCTCAGGTTGTAGGGGTGAGAACCCGATCGGGTGCACAGGCGCCCCAGGTTTCTGGGATCCGCAAGCTTTTCGTAGGTGTCTACATCGTTGGCGCGCACCTTGGCCTTGTCATAGACCACCACCCGGGCCCGAGTTGAGAGGCCGAACCATTCGGTGCGACCGTCGGGCAGGGCCTGGGCGCGCAGCGATGGGGCAATGGCCGCATCGAGCACGGCAGACTTCACCGGCAAGAACAGCCCCTCGGTCTGCGCCTTCCAGAGCCGGGCCGCATCCACCAGCAGCACCACATCGGCCGGTGAGGCCGATCCTTCGGCCTTGAGCCGTGCCAGGATCCCCGCATCGTCAGCGTCGACCCGCTGGATCCGAATGCCGGTGGCCTGGGTGAAGTTGGCATACAGCGCCTCATCGGTGCTGTAGTGCCGCGCCGAATAGAGGTTGAGGACGGCCTGCGAGGGTTGGGCGAACGCCAGACCCGCAGCGCTGCAGGCGGCCATCAGCGCCATGCCCAGGCGGGCGAAAGGTGGCCGGAGCGAGAGCTTCATGAGGAAAGTCTATAGCAAATGCGAATGAGTCGCAATTGCATAAAGCCTCAGGGGTCTTGGGGAGTCAGGCTTTCGATCGCCTGATAGTGGCTCAGAAAGACCTTGCCGCTGAGCTTTTCCAGGAGGGCGCTGCGCTTGAGCCGGTCCATCACGGGCCCCTTGACTTCGCTGAGGTGCAGCTTGAGGCCGGCCTCCTGCAACCGCTCGTTGATGCTTTCCAGGCTCTCCAGAGCGCTGGCGTCGATGCCGTTGATCGCCGAGCACTGCAGCACCACATGGCGCAGGCTCGGCCGCAGCGACACCGCCTCGTTGATCCGGTCTTCCAGGGTGCGTGCGTTGGCGAAATACAGGCTTTCGTCCACGCGCAGGCCCAGCACCTCGGGATGCGTCTGGACCTGATGGCGCTGCACATTCCGAAAGTGCTCGGTTCCTGGAACAAGCCCCACTTCGGCGATATGGGGCTGGCTGCTGCGCCAGAGATGCAGCGCCAACGACACGGAGACGCCGGCCACCAGCCCGGCCTCCACGCCCAGCAGAAGGGTCAGCGCCAAAGTGGCCAACAGGGCGACGAAGTCCGGCTTGGAATAGCGCCAGGTGCGGCCGAGGATGCGCCAATCGACCAGGGACAACACCGCCACCACGATGGTGGCCGCCAATGTCGCATGGGGCAGGTGGAACAGTGCCGGCGTGAGCAGCAGCGTGGTCAGCAGGATGCCACCGGCCGTGAAGATCCCGGCCATCTGGGTGCGCGCCCCGGCATCGAAATTCACCACCGATCGTGAGAGTCCGCCGGTGATCGGAAAGCCGCCACTGAAGGCGGCCCCCAAATTGGCCGCACCCAGTGCCACGAGCTCCTGGTCCGGGTCCACCCTCTGCCGACGCCTGGCCGCCAGCGTCTGCCCCACGGAAACCGACTCGACAAACCCCACGATGCTGATCAGCAGGGCCGGCATTGCCAGCGCGCCCCAGAGATCGGGGTCCCAGACCGGCCAAGTCAGCGGTGGCAGTGCCTGCGCAATCGGCCCAACGGTGCGCACGCCCTGCGATCTCCAGTCCAGCGCCGCCGCCACGGCTGTGGTGGCCACGATCGCCAGCACCGGTCCGAGCTTGCTGGTCAGGTCAGCGGTTCGCGCCGAGATGCCTCGGGACAGCAACAGAGGTGCGACTCCCCGGCGCACCCCCAGCAGGAAAACCAGGCAGCCCGAGCCGATGGCCAGGGTCAGGCCGTGGACCTGGCCCATCTGCGACCCCAGGCTGGCCAGCATCTCTGGCAGGTTCTGTCCGCCGGCACTGATGCCCAGCAGTGTCTTGAGCTGGCTGGCTGCAATCAGCAGTCCCGAGGCGCTGATGAAGCCCGAGATCACCGGGTGGCTGAGAAAGTTCGCCACCACACCAAGCCGCAGCAGGCCCATGGCCAACAGCATCAGCCCGCTAAGCAAAGCCAGGGCCAGAGCCACCTGCGCGTAGTGCGCCGTGCCGGCCTGCGCGAATTCGCCCACGGTGGCTGCTGTCATGAGCGAGATCACCGCAACCGGCCCCACCGCCAGCACCCGGCTGCTGCCCAACAGCCCGTAGACAAGCAGGGGCACGATGCTGGCGTAGAGGCCGGCCTGCGCCGGCAGGCCGGCGAGGAGCGCGTAGGCCAGGCTCTGTGGAATGATCATGACCACCACGATGGCGCCGGCCAACGCATCGTCCAGCGCTGTGGCGCGATCCATCGCACGGCCCCACTCAAGGCAGGGCAGTCGGGGTAGCCGCCAGGGGCTCCAGTTCACGCCAGTCCTTGGGGTGCGGTCAGGCCGCGGCTGAGCGCGCCCGTTGTGCCTCCAGCCACTCGAAAGCAGCCATGCCTGCGATCATCGCCAACACGAACACCACCGCCTTGTCGTGTCCGGCCCCCAGCGAAACCAGGGCCGGACCGGGGCAAAATCCCGCCAGGCCCCAACCTGCCCCGAACACCAGGCTGCCCACCACGAGGCGGGCATTGATGTCGTTTGCCGTGGGCAGTCGCATCGCTCCCCCAAGGAAGTTCTCCGTGCGCTGGCGCGCGAGGCGAAAGGCCACCAAGCCCACCAGAATCGCTCCGCCCATCACGAAGGCCAGGGATGGGTCCCAAGCGCCGGAGAGATCCAGAAAGCCGATAACCTTGCCCGGATCGGTCATCCCCGAAAGGATCAGGCCGAATCCAAAAAGAAGCCCGATGAGAAATTCGGACAGGCCGTGTTCGAGTGCGCGTTTCATTGGATTTGCCTCCAAGTGGAAGTCTCGGTCCCTGGCCGCTCAGGCCAGGACATGACGGATGAAAAAGACCGTGGCGAAACCGGCGGCCATGAAGGACAGCGTGGCCACCAGGGACCGCGGTGACAGCCGCGACAGGCCGCACACGCCGTGCCCGCTGGTGCAGCCCGATGCGTAGCGGGTGCCGATGCCCACCATCAGACCGGCCAGCACCACGGCCCCCCAGCCGGCATCGATTCGAACCTCAGTCGACCCGCGCAGTGCCGTGTAGAGCATCGGCGCAGCCAGCAGGCCAAGCACAAACGCCACACGCCACGCGACGTCTCCGGCCTGGGGTCTGAGCAGTCCCCCCACGATGCCGCTGATGCCGAGGATGCGGCCATTGACAAGGATAAAGAGGGCCGAGGCCAAACCAAGCAGGATCCCGCCGGCCAACGACAGCCAAGGGGTGAAGTGACTCCAGTCAATCGTCATGGGAAGACTCCTTTTGCGGCGGGCGCCGTTCGTGCATGGTGATTCAGCGCCCAGTTTGGCGCCATCAGCAGGATCAAATATACAATTTAATCAGCATACGCTGATAAAGTCAGGCTGACATTTCTTCAAGCCAATCATTCCAAGCGCCATGGCACAGCCCCTCATCCAAGCCTTCTTCGATCCGCCCACCTGGACGATCTCCTATGTGGTCTACGACCGGGATGCCGGCCATGCCGTCATCATCGATTCCGTCTTGAACTACGACCACAAGTCCGGTCGCACCCGAACCAGCGGTGCGGATGAGCTCGCCGCCTTCGTCCGCGCCAAGAACCTGACGGTTCAGTGGATCCTGGAGACCCATGCCCATGCCGACCACCTGTCGGCTGCCCCGTACCTGCGCAGGCAGCTGGGCGGGCAGATCGGCATTGGGGCGGGCATTGATGGCGTGCAGAAGGCTTTCAAGGGCCTTTTCAACCTGGAGCCCGAGTTCCGCACGGACGGCAGCCAGTTCGACCGTCTCTTTGTCGATGGCGAGTCCTTCGCGGTGGGCGGGATGGAGGTCCGTGTGATGGCGGTGCCCGGCCACACCCCGGCGTGCGTGGCCTATGCGATCGGCGATGCCGTTTTTTTGGGGGACACGATCTTCATGCCCGATGTGGGCACGGCTCGGTGCGACTTTCCCGGTGGCGATGCCCACGCGCTGTACCGGTCGGTGCGAAAGCTGCTGGCGCTGCCGCCGCAGACCCGGTTGTTCATGTGCCACGACTACCCACCGCTGGTGGATGGTCGACCCCGCGCTGTTGCATGGGAAACGACGGTGGCCGAACAGCGCGAGCGCAACATCCATGTGCACGATGGCGTGTCGCAGGAGTCTTTCGTGAGCATGCGCACGGCTCGCGATGCCACACTCGAAATGCCGGCTCTCATCCTGCCTGCGGTGCAGGTCAATATTCGAGCGGGCGAACTTCCGCCACCCGAGTCCAACGGGGTGAGTTACCTCAAGATTCCGCTCAACGCGGTGTGAGACCGTAGGCTTGCGGGCGGGCGCGCTGCAACGACTCAGCGGGTGGGGTATTTCCGGATATCCACACCCCGCCGATCCTCGAAAATAACACTGTATAAGCATAGACGCATATCAAAATCCAGTTGAGTTGAGGAGTCCGCCGTGGCTGACCTGTCCAGGCCCCCGGGCCGCCTGATCAAGGCGCCTGAGAACTTCATCTCCCCGCAAGGGGTGCGGGAGGTCTTTGCCGAGGCCAAGTCCGGGCGCCGCAGTTTCATCCGGCAGGCCTTCGCCGCAGCCACCGCCGCGGGCGGGGCAGTCGCAGGGGCTGGCCTGTCACGCGGCGCGGCCGCATCGCCCAACCCCCTGCCCGCCGAAGGCGGAGATCCCCACATCCTGAACCTGCCGGCGCACACCACCGGTCTCGGCATGCCGGTGGTCACCGATGGCTACGGCAAGCCCTCGAAGTTTGAGCAGAACGTTCAGCGGCGCCAGAGTCCGGGCCTGACACAGACAAACCAGGCCAGTGTGAGCTTTGCGCCATTGCAGAGCCTTTTTGGCATCGTCACGCCCAGTGGGCTGCACTTCGAGCGCCACCATCAGGGCTGGTGGGATATTGATCCCTCCAAGCATCGCCTCATGCTCAACGGTTCGGATGCTGCGCTGATGAAGACTCCCATGGTCTTCACCATGGACGAGATCATGCGCATGCCCAGCGTCAGCCGGTTTCACTTCATCGAGTGCGGCGCCAACACTGGGATGGAGTGGGGCAATGTGGCGGTCCCCACGGTTCAGTACAGCCACGGGATGATTTCCTGCAGCGAATTCACCGGCGT
Organism: uncultured Rubrivivax sp.; assembly: GCA_964475695.1. GTDB lineage: Bacteria > Pseudomonadota > Gammaproteobacteria > Burkholderiales > Burkholderiaceae_C > RFTU01. Next base: position 683 of record CAYYYC010000029.1, on the reverse strand, counting down.
GCCGCTCAAGCTGCTGCTGGACCAGTGCGGTGTGGACTACAAGAAGGGCCGGTATGTACTGGCCGAGGGTGCCGACGGCTCCTCGATGACGCGAACCGTTCCGATGGAGCTCATCGAAAGTGGCGAGGTGTTCGTGGCCTATGGCCAGAACGGCGAGATGCTGCGCCCCGAGAACGGCTATCCCCTGCGACTGGTGGTGCCTGGCGTGCAGGGCGTGAGCTGGGTCAAGTACCTGCGTCGTATCGAGGTGGGCGATCAGCCCTACGGCTCCAAGGACGAGGCCATCCACTACATCGACCTGATGCCCAATGGCCTGCACCGGCAGTACTCCAGCACACAGGAGTGCAAGAGCGTGGTCACCACGCCCTCAGGCGGCCAGGTGCTGCTGGACAAGGGCTTCTACAACATCAGCGGCCTGGCCTGGTCGGGGCGCGGCAGGGTCAGGCGTGTGGATGTGTCGGTCGATGGCGGCCGCAACTGGCGCGCTGCTCGGCTCGAGGGCCCGGTGATGAGCAAGTGCCTGACCCGCTTCAACATCGATTGGGTCTGGGACGGCAAGCCTGCGATTGTGCAGAGTCGGGCCGTCGACGAGGCCGGCCAGGTGCAGCCCACCTACCGCGAGCTTCGCGCTGTGCGGGGCACCCGTTCGATCTATCACAACAACGCCATCCAATCCTGGCTGG
>CAYYYC010000028.1:0-15506 GCA_964475695.1 uncultured Rubrivivax sp. | reverse complement strand
GGTCTAGAATCCCGCCGAATTCGAGCGCTTCCGCTTGGAAGGCCCGAACACCTCAGGGGGCGGGACCCGCGAGTTGCTCACCCGTCACGGATGAACCGACGGAGTATATCAGCCTTGCTCACCAACTCCGGCGGTCGCACGGCCTCCAACGGTCCTCTCGACCCTCGAACCGCCTGGGGTCATCCCAATGGCGCTTGGCTCCTGCACGGCGTTGCAGGCACTCGGGAGGTCGAGCGCCGTGCTCTGGATGACTCAGACGACGACCGCCTCATGGAGCGGGCCGGGTTGGCCGTTGCTCGGCTGGCCTTGGCCGTCGGCTCACCCCTGCTGGACTGCGTCGTCGTGACCGGACCGGGGAACAACGGCGGCGACGGCTGGGTCGCAGCACGACACCTTTGGGCCATGGGATGCAGGGTTTCAGTGTGGGAGGCCTTGCCGGCCCGCTCGCCTCAGGCGACTCGGGCGAAATTGGCGGCCGTGGCCGCCGGCGTTCCTGTGGTGCCTCCCCCTGCCTGGGCAACAGACACACCCAAATACCCCAGCGGCTCAGGCCGCGGCCTGGTCGTCATCGACGCCCTCCTGGGGCTTGGCGCGCACCCTCCCCTGGCCAAACCAATCAGCCACGCCATCTCCTGCATCAACAGGCTGGGCCAAGCCCTTCCGGAGTGCACCATCGTTTCGGTCGACATGCCCAGCGGAATCGATCCACAAACCGGATGTCGCATTCAGGGTGCGGGCGGAACGGGCCTGGCCGTGCGCGCCCGCCACACCCTGAGCCTGCTGACCCTCAAGCCTGGCCAATACACCCACGAGGGCCCAGAGCACGCGGGGCGCGTCTGGCTGGACGAACTGGACTGCCCTTCACCCCAACGCGGGACCGTTCGCCCCGATGCCCGCCTGGCTTGCCTTCCCCTGCTCCTGCCGCAGGCGCGAAGAAGGCTGTCGGCCGATGGTGGCCCCCTCAGGTCAGGCCACAAGGGCGATCATGGCCACGCCTGGTTGGCTGGGGGCCGCTCGGGCATGACAGGCGCCCTGATGCTGGCCGCGCGCGCCGCGCTGGCCGCCGGCGCCGGCCGGGTCTACCGGGTTGGGCTCCAGGACGATGTGCAACCACCCCACCAGGGCGACCCGATCTGCCCGGAAATCATGACTCCGGGCCTGCCATCGCTGCGCCAGGCTCTCGAACGCTCCAGTGAAGCAAGGGGCTTCGTGCTGGTCGTTGGCTGTGGCGGCGGCCCCGAAATAGCCCGGGAGTTGCCCTGGATGATGCATCGGGCCCCTCGCATGGTTGTGGATGCGGATGCCATCAATGCACTGGCCGTGGACCCCGGCCTTGCCGATCGCCTGGCGGGCCGGCACGCGCGCGGTCAGCTGACGATCCTGACGCCACATCCGCTGGAAGCTTCCCGCCTCCTGGGCATCCCGACGAACCAGATCCAAGATGATCGCCTGCAGGCTGCCCGGGCCCTGGCCGAGCGCTTTCGCAGCACCGTCATCCTCAAAGGCACCGGCAGCATCGTCGCCAGCCCGGGGCTCACGCCCTGGATGGTTCCCAGCGGCAACAGCAGGCTGGCCTCACCCGGGACCGGCGATGTGCTGGCGGGCTGGATTGGCGGCGTCTGGGCTTCTGCTGGTGCCTTCGGGCTGACGGATGAAAGCGATGTCAGATCGGCCGTTCACGACATGGCCGCCGCCTGCGCTCACCTGCACGGCCTGGCCGCAGAGCGCAGGCATCCAGGGCAGCACTTTCCGCAGACGGCGGTGCTCAGTGCGTCATCGCTGATCCGCGAGATGGCGCTGGAACTGTCCGGCGCAGCCGAGCGCCAATGCCGCTGAGATGCTGGCCGCCCAAAAGACGGCGCCGAACCCCAAGTGCTCGGACAGCAGCCCTCCGCCCAGGCCGCCGAGCACGCCGGAGAGCCCGTACCCCAGAACCGCATAGAGCGCCTGGCCACGGCCCCTCAGGCGGCCTGGGAAGAAGTGCCCAAGCTGCGCAGTGCAGGCCGAATGCTGAGCAGCAAAAGTGATCGCATGCAGTAATTGGGCAGCCACCAGCACCGCCATCTGTTGCCCCAGGCCCGCGATCAGGGCGAACCGCAGAATGCTCAGGAGGGCCGCCCACCACAGCCAGCGTGCTGCCGATATGCGTCCGACCCAACCCGCACCGGCCCAAAAGAAGGCAATCTCAGCGGCAACGCTGACGGCCCAAACCAGTCCCACGGTCGACTTTCCGTAACCCAGATCATCAAGATACAGGCTGAGGAAAGTGTAGAGACTGGTGTGCCCGAGCACGGTGAAGAAGATCGTGGCGAAGAACCACCGGACTTGAGGCTGGCTGAGAACTTGCCACACCGAGTCCTGACCTCCCTCGGGTTCGATCGTCGCGTCCACCCCGGCGTGCAGCGAAAGACAGGCGGCGCAAAGGCCCACCAGCAGCGCGCAAACGACCCAGGCGAACGCATCGATGCCGATCCGCTCCAGCAGAAAGCCGGCCAGGACAACGGCACAGACAAAGCCTGCCGAACCCCAGACGCGGATGCGTCCGTATCGGGTTGAGTCCAGGGCCCCGTCCGCGTGGACAAACCTCGCCAGTGCAGACTCCGAAAGCGGAACGATTCCGCCGTTGCAGATGAACAGCAGGAATACGCAAAAGGGCAACCAGCCTGCCGCATGGGCTGGCATCAGCAGCATGCCGGTGAGCAACGACCCTGCGGCGGCCAGGCGCAAGAGGAGCACTCGGCGACCCGTGTGGTCGGCCAGCCAGCCCCAGGCATAGGGAACGAACACCCGCGTCCAGGACTGGAGCGAGGCAATCAACCCGATGGCCAGCGCCGAGTAGCCCAGCGACTTGAACCAAAGCGGCGCATAGGTGGTGAAGAAGCCGATGCTGGCGAAATACGCGAAGGACACGGCCGCGAAAGCCGCCCAGGGCGGACGGGTCATGCGCAACCGCCCCGATCAGGCGGCCCCGGCAGCGCCAGGCGTGTCGGGAACTGCCGAAGGGATCGGCGGCACGGGCAGGCGCACATCGCCGCACTGAGCCCGATGGCGCAGGGCATGGTCCATGACGACCAGGGCGAGCATGGCTTCGGCGATCGGCGTGGCTCGAATGCCGACACACGGATCATGGCGCCCGTGAGTCTCAAGCGTTGTGGGGAGCAACTGTCTGTCGATCGACCGCTTGGGCAACCGGATCGAACTCGTGGGCTTGACTGCGATGCGCACCACCAGATCCTGTCCGGTGCTGATCCCGCCGAGGACGCCGCCGGAGTGGTTGCTCAGGAAGCCCTGCGCAGACAGCTCATCGCCGTGGAGGCTGCCGTTCTGAGCGACTGCCGCAAACCCGTCGCCGATCTCGACGCCCTTGACCGCATTGATGCCCATCATCGCGTGCGCGATTTCGGCATCAAGCTTGTCGAACAGCGGCTCGCCCAAGCCAACGGGCATGCCCGTGGCTCTGACCTCGATGCGCGCACCCACCGAATCGCCTCGCCGCCGCAAGGCGTCCATGTAGGCCTCCAGCTTGTCGATCAGGCCGGCATTGGCTGCAAAGAACGGGTTGGAGCCGATGTGCTCCACGCCCTCGAAAGGGATTTCGATTTCCCCGAGAGCCGACATCCAACCAAAGAATCGGGTGCCATGGTGCTCAAGCAGCCACTTCTTGGCAACCGCCCCAGCCGCAACCATGGGGGCCGTTAATCGTGCCGACGATCGACCGCCCCCACGCGGATCCCTGAGGCCATATTTGCGCCAGTAGGTGTAGTCCGCATGCCCCGGGCGGAAGGTGTCAAGAATGCTGGCGTAGTCCTTGCTGCGTTGGTCTGTGTTCCGGATCAGCAGGGCGATCGGCGTTCCGGTGGTCAGCCCCTCAAAGACGCCAGAGAGAATTTCAACCTGATCCGGCTCGTTTCGCTGGGTCACATGCCGGCTGGTGCCTGGCCTGCGCCGGTCCAGGTCTGGCTGGATGTCAGCGCTGCCGAGCGTCAGGCCCGGTGGGCAACCATCGATGACACAGCCGATGGCCGGCCCGTGGCTCTCGCCGAAGTTGGTGACCCTGAAGAGCGTTCCAAAGGTGCTGCCGGGCATGGGAAAGAGAGAGCTGGGGAAAGCCTGCGATTGTGACAGTGCCCCTAGGGCTTGCCGATGCCATGCTGAGACGGCGCGCCGTCAGCGGGCCAGTCGCGGATGTAGGCCTTGAGCATGCGGTTCTCGAAGTCCTGCGCATCCACCACAGCCTTGGCCACGTCATAAAACGAAATGACTCCCATGAGCGTGGCGCCGTCGAGCACCGGCATGTACCGCGCATGCCGCCCAAGCATCATCCGCCTGACCTCGTCCATTTCAGTGCCCATGGTGCAGGTCAGCGGATGGTCATCCATCACGGAGCGCACCAGCAATGAGCCGACCTGGAAGTTGTTGCGCATCACCGCAGCGATGACCTCCCGAAAGGTGAGCATTCCCGTGAGTTCGCCGTGGCTCATGACCACCAGCGAGCCGACATCATGATCGGCCATGGTCTTTATGGCGTCCGCCAACCGCATGTCCGGGCCCACGGTAAACAGGGTGCTTCCCTTGACACGAAGGATATCGCTGACTTTCATGAACGCTCCTGCGGCTTGACGGGAGGCGAAAACCGGCGAGCCGCCACCCCGATGCGGCTTCAACATAGCACACAATCTCGGTCAATCCAACGCTCTGGGGCGCGGTGGCCGCGACAGCAAAGGTCGCAGGCGCCCGCCCCCCGCTGATGATGGCTGGACCCAACGACCCCCAATTCGACACCCTGGCGCTGCACGCCGGAGCGACGCCCGACCCGACCACAGGAGCCCGGGCGGTGCCACTGCACCTGAGCACCTCTTTCGTGTTCCGGGACTCCGAGCATGCGGCGTCGTTGTTCAACATGGAGCGGCCGGGTCATGTCTACAGCCGCATCAGCAACCCCACGAACGCCGTGCTGGAAGAGCGCATGTCAGCGCTCGAGGGCGCTGTCGGCGGGATCGCCACCGCCAGTGGTCAGGCCGCCCTGCATCTGGCTGTCGCCACGCTGGCGGGCAGCGGCGGCCACATCGTGGCCAGTGCCGCCCTGTATGGGGGCTCCCACAACCTGCTGGCCTACACCCTCAAGCGCTTCGGGATTTCAACGACCTTCGTGCCGCCCCGGGACCTTGACGCCTGGCGGGCTGCGATCGCTCCGAACACCCGGCTGCTTTTCGGCGAGACCTTGGGCAACCCCGGACTGGATGTCCTCAACATTCCAGACGTCGCTCAGATTGCCCACGACCACGGTCTTGCCCTGCTGGTCGACTCCACCTTCACCACCCCCTGGCTGATGAAGCCGATCGACCTCGGCGCGGACCTTGTCCTGCATTCCGCCACAAAGTTCCTCTGCGGACATGGCACCGTCGTTGGCGGCATCGTGCTCGATGGCGGGCGCTTCGACTGGGAGCGCAGCGGCCGGTTCCCTGAACTCACCGATCCCTACGAGGGGTTTCACGGCATGAACTTTGCCGAGGAAAGTTCGGGGGGGGCCTTTCTGTTGCGGGCGCGCCGCGAAGGCCTGCGTGACTTTGGCGCGTGCATGAGTCCGCACACCGCATGGCTGATCCTGCAGGGCGTCGAAACCCTGTCTCTGCGCATGGAAAGGCATGTGCACAACACCCGCCGCGTGGTCGGATTCCTGGCCGGCCACCCCATGGTCATCAGCGTGGGCTACCCCGAACTGGAGACCCACCCCGACCACCGACTGGCCAGAACCCTGCTGCCCCGAGGCGCAGGCGCCGTTTTCAGTTTCAATCTCAAGGGCTCGCGGGCGCAGGGCAAAGCCTTCATCGAAGCTCTGCAGATCTTCTCGCATCTGGCCAATGTCGGGGATTGCCGCTCGTTGGTCATACACCCGGCCTCAACCACCCATTTCAGGATGAGCGATGAAGCGCTGTCGCTCAGTGGCATCGGGCCAGGCACCATACGGCTGTCCATCGGCCTGGAATCGGCGGACGACCTGATCGAGGACCTCAAGCGTGCCTTCAAGGCGGCTGAGCGGGCGGCAGCCGCATGATCATCGACATCGATGGCCATCCGGCCTACGCCTACACGGGGGGAAGACCGTTCGACCCGACGCGGCCCTGCATCGTCTTCATCCACGGAGCCCTGCATGATCACAGTGTCTGGACACTGCCTTCTCGCTGGTTCGCCCACCATGGCTACAGCGTTCTGGCCGTAGATCAGCCGGGGCACATGAGGAGCGCCGGCCCCGCGCGCCCGAGCATCGGCTCGATCGCGCAATGGCTGCTTGAGCTTCTGGCCAGGGTTGGAGCCAGCCAGGTGACCCTCGTCGGCCACAGCATGGGCTCGCTCATCGCCCTCGAGGCAGCCTCGCAGGGCGGGCCCGGGATCAAGACTTTGGTGATGGTGGGCACCGCCTACCCCATGGAGGTCTCCGCAGGCCTGCTGCAAGCCGCCGCTGAGCGCCCAGCCCAGGGCATCGAGACCGTCAACGCCTACTCGATCAGCTCTTGGGCTTCCAAGCCAGGCTACCCAGGGCCAGGCTTCTGGCTGCATGGGGGCAACCGGGCCCTGATGCATCGGGTCCTGGCCTCAAACACCCGCGAGAACCTGTTTTTGCACGACTTCAGCCTGTGCAACGACTATCGGCTGGGCGAAGATGTCCTGTCGAAGGTTCGTGCCCAGGTGCATTTGGTCCTGGGTCTGCGCGACCAGATGACCCCGCCGCGCGCCACCGATGTCCTGCGCCACGGGTTGGCCCCGAGGCTGCATACGCTGCCCTGTGGACACGCGGTGATGCATGAAAAGCCCGAGGAGTTCTTGCAGGTGCTGCGGGAAATCACAGCAAATCCTGGACCGTGAGCGGCCGGTCTTCGCATGCCTGCAGCCACCGCTCGTTGCCCGGCTGTGGCGCCAGGAGCCAAGCCTCGACAAGACGGCGAACCGGGCACTGGCTGGGGTGCAGCCTCATCAGGTAGCCCGCGGGCTGACCCTCCCCTGAGGAAACCTCGGCCAGCCAACCCCAAGTCATCATTTCGTCGGTCACAGTCCTGACTTCCAGAGGATCGGCCCGCGCTTCCAACGACAGGGCCCTCATGTCCATAGTAGGCTCCGCAGAGTCGCGCCGTGCGGCCAGGTTGCGCAGCACCCTGAGCGCCAGCGTGAACCGCGCACCGGGCAAGCGATCATCATGGGGCTGTGCCCCGCGCAGCGTCGGCGCGGCTGCGGCCAGCACAGCGCCCGCCAACACGATCACCCAAACGATGTAGATCCACAGCAGGAGGATGGGCACGGTGGCGAAAGCCCCATACACCAGGGCGAAGACCCTCAACGAGTCGACATACCAGCCGAGCGCAGCCTTGGCTGCCGCGAACGCAGCCACCACGGCAGTCGCGCCGGCCAGGGCGTCCACCGCTGCCACGGGGGTGTTGGGAAGATAGCGAAAAAGCAGGAAGACGCCGGCCAGCACGGCCAGCAGTTCCATGGCTTCCAGAGCAAACCCCAAAACCGCGGGCAGCACAGGCCCCAGACCCCGCGAGGCGGTGAAGGCGTAGGACGCCGCCGTAAAGCTCACGCCAACCAGAAGCGGGCCCAGGGTGACCGCAGCGAGGTAAATCAGAAGCCGGGTTCCCAGCGGCCTGGGACGGCGAACACGCCAAACCCTGTTGAGCGCTCGATCGATCGTGAGCACCAAAACCAGAGCCGAAGCCACCACCCCGGCAACCCCGAGCGCCCCCAGCCTGGCCGCCTTGCTTGCGAACTGCGAAACGGCGGACATGACCGGTCGCGCAATGGCATCCGGCACCAACGATTGCAGGAACAGCCTCTCCAGCCCCTCCTGAAAGGCGGCAAACACGGGGAAGGCGCTGAACAGCGCCAGGGCCACCGTCAGGAGGGGCACCAAGCCGAGCAGCGTTGTAAACGTCAGGCTGCCCGCCGCCTGAGCGAGCTGCGCCTCCCTGAAGCGGGCGTGCAGCGGCCGCCACAAACCCCGAAATCTCAAGCCGATGGTCATCGTCCTATCATGCCAGTCATGCAGATCGCTCCTTCGCAGCAGGCCGACCGCATGGTGCTCGCCACCCGGGTCGTGTCCATAGCAAGCCTCCTGGGCCTGATCATCCTCGGCTTGGCTTGGGAGCTCGTCATCGCGCCAACCGGCAATCGAACGCTCGTGCTCAAGGTCATCCCCCTGCTGTTTCCGCTCATCGGGCTTCTCAAGCACAGGATGTACACCCACCGCTGGGTGAGCCTGCTGGTCTGGCTGTACTTCACGGAGGGCGTGGTTCGGGCCACATCGGACCCGTTTCCCTCGTCGGCGCTCGCGGTGATCGAAGTCGTGCTGTGTCTGGCGCTGTTTGCCGCCAGCGCCGTGCATGTCCGCTGGCGCCTGAGACAGGCCACACGAGATCCCGGCCCGGGCCGACCGGAGCAGCGATGAGCACAGCCGATCTTCAAACAGACCGTCTTCTTGCCAGCCTTCGGTCTGTGGTGGGAACTGAACATGTTCTGGTGGGATCTGGGCTGGCAGCCTTCGAGCGTGATTGGCGAGGGCGATACCACGGCCGGGCGCGTGCGGTGGTGCGGCCTGCCACGACCGAGCAGGTGGCTGAAGTCGTCCGCTGCTGCATCCGGCACGACACAGCCATCGTGACTCAAGGCGGCCACACTGGCTTGGTGGGCGGGGGAACGCCGGACGACACCGGCTCTCAGATCGTGGTCTCGCTTCAGCGGCAGAACCAAATCCGCGAAATCGATGCGGACAACCTCACGATGACTCTGGACGCCGGCTGCATTCTTCAGGCTGCCCAGGAAGCGGCGCAGGCTCACGGCCTTCTCCTGCCGCTGAGCCTGGCGGCGCAGGCCAGTTGCACCATCGGGGGCAACCTGGCCACCAACGCCGGGGGAACTCAAGTGCTGCGCTACGGCAACGCGCGCGACCTCTGTCTCGGACTGGAGGTTGTCACCTGCGAAGGCGCGATCCTCCATGGCCTGAGCGGCCTGCGCAAGGACAACACCGGATATGACCTGCGCGATCTCTACATCGGCAGCGAAGGCACTCTGGGCATCATCACGGCAGCCACGCTCAAGCTGACCCCCATGCCCGCGGCCAGCCTGACCGCCCTGGCCACATGCTCCGCCCCAGGCCAGGCCGTGGGCTTGCTGCGGCTCCTTCGCCGTGCCCTGGGTCCGACCTTGACGGGATTCGAGATCATGAACGCCCTGTCCCGCCAACTGGTGGCACGGCACCTGCCACAGATACAGCAACCGCTCTGGGAGCGTGGGGCGGCGGCGGGCTCAGCGGACGGCCCGGCCTGGAGTGTGCTTCTGGAAGTCTCCGACGAGCAGGGTTCAGAGCAAGCTCAGTCGCGGCTCGAGAGCGTGCTCGCCCATGCCATGGAGTCCGGTGCGATCCTGGATGCAGTTGTCGCGAAGAATCTGGCCGAATCAAGAAGCCTGTGGCACCTGCGGGAGAGCATCCCTGTGGCCCAGTCGATGGAGGGCCTCAACATCAAGCACGACATCTCGCTGCCGGTCTCAAGGATCGCAGAGTTCATCGAACAGACGGACGCCAGGCTTCGGTCAGCCTTTCCAGGCTGCGGGCTCGTGAACTTCGGGCATCTCGGCGATGGCAACCTGCACTACAACGTTCAGGCCCCCTTCGGCGCATCGGCGCAGGAGTTTCTTGCCGCGCATGAGAAGGCCATCAACGCCCTGGTGCATGATGCAGTGCAGGCTCGTGGCGGATCGTTCTCGGCAGAGCACGGCATTGGCCGGCTCAAGCGCGATGAGCTCATGCGGCGCAAGGACCCGGTGGCCCTGGAGCTGATGCGGCGAATCAAGGGTGCACTGGACCCCAAAGGCCTGTTCAATCCAGGCCGGGTTGTGTGACTGCAGCCGCAGCCTGCCGGTCACTGCATCGGGCCGGCCAAGCCCTTGGGAATGGGCAGCGGCACCACATCGATCCCCTCCTCCAGGAGTGAGGCCCGGTCCTCGGCACTGGCCTGACCACGTATGCCTCGCTCAGGCGCCTGGCCGTAATGGATGCGCCTGGCCTCCTCAGCGAAACCGCCGCCGACATCCTCGGTGTTCTCGATCACATGCCTGAGGGCCTTCAGCCACGCCTTCTGCATCACAGCCATGGTGGCGGCTGCTTCCGGGGATGGCAGTCGCGAAGAACCGTCGCCGCTGGGGCACGGTGGGCCATCCTCAGGCGAGTCACCTCGCAGGCCGTGCGAAGCCCGCCCCGTGGCGGACTTCAGATTGAGCCTCGGAGCGCTCAACCGCCTTGCAATTTCGCGGGAGCCACACAGGGGGCACTCCAAGAGGCCCCGTTGGTGTTGGTCCTGGTAGTCGGACTCCGACCCGAACCACCCTTCGAAGCGATGGCCCGCATCACACCCCATGTCGAAGACTTTCATGCAGCCAATGATAGGGAAGTCAGGGTAGCCGATCCTCGGGCAAGGATGTTTCAGGCCGGGGCTGGGCCTGCGTCAGGCCGAGCACGCCGCTCCAGTGGGAGACAGATCCCCAACGGGGCTGCCAACGCCCGGCTTGCCAGTGCTCGAGCCAAAGGAGTCCGATCAGAGTCTTTGCATCGGTAAGCTCACCGCTGCAGGCCATGGAGCGCAGGTCATCGAGCCCCAACTCGCAGACATCCAAAAGCTCGTTGGCATCAGGCCTTGGAGCTCCGGGCTCCAGGTCTCTGGCGAACCAGACTTCGATGCACTCGTCCGAGTAGGCGGCTGCATTGTGCAACCGACCGGCCGGTGCCCAAAGGCCGGCTCGGTAGCCCGTCTCTTCGAGAAGCTCGCGCTGTCCAGTGAGAAACGGATGCTCGAGCGGATCAATCTTGCCGGCGGGAAACTCAAGAAGCACCTGGCCAAGCGGGTAGCGGTACTGGCGCTCCATGACCATGCGCCCATCGCCCAGAAGGGGCACCACCATGACCGCTCCGGGGTGCCGGATGTACTCCCTGCGCACGACCGATCCCGTGGTCAGCCTCGCCTCGTCACGAAAGACCTGCAGGAAGGCTCCCTTGAAGATCTGCTCACCGGCCAATCGCTGCTCTTGGAGCCGATCGTCTCGCTCAGCCGTGGTCATCGGAGGCCGCGGGGGCCGGCCGGCGCCGCAGATGGCGCCAGACAAACCCCGGAAATGCGAAGGTCAGAAAAAGACAGGCGAAGGCCACATAGAAGGGCCATTCCTGCGGATGTCGCTGCCCAAGACTGACCTCCAGGGCCAGGCCCAAGCCCAGGGTCAAGGCCGCCCCGACCGCAAGCTCCAACAGCCTCCATGCCGGATGCTTGGGCGACCTCCGCGGACCGAGCACGAAGACACGCTCATTGATGAAGGGCAGATTGGCCAGGAGAAATCCCGCAGCCAGGACAAGCATCACCTCGTCGGCGAAGTTCATGGCCAGTCCGTCAGGTGGCCAGAGCCCTGACCACCGCATCCCTGCACACAGCCATCAGACCACCGGGCAGGATCCCGAACACCATGACTGCCAACCCGTTGGCCATCAGCAAGACCCCTGCCCCCCCCGCCGCAGGCACCGTCGCGTGACGCACTGGCGGGTCGAAGAACATGACCTTGACGATTCTGATGTAGTAGAAGGCCGCAACCAGAGAGAGAAGAACCGCCACCACTGCCAAGGCGATATAGAGGGCTTGCCCCGTGGTGACCAGCGTCTGGAGGATGGCCAGCTTGGCGTAGAAACCCATCGTCGTCGGCATGCCTGCCAACGAGAACATGAAGACTGCCATCACCGTTGCCATCCAAGGGCTGCGCCTGGCAAGCCCGGCCAGATCCTCGATCTGATCGCACTCGAATCCATCTGAAGCCAACAGCAGGATCAGCCCGAAGGTGCCCAGTGTCGTCAGCACATAGGCCACCATGTAGAACATCGCGGAGCTGTACGCGTTGCCAGCGGTGGCCGTGTTGCCGTCAATCACGCCGGATCCCAAAGCCAACAGCATGAATCCGATCTGAGCAATGGCTGAATAGGCCAGCATGCGCTTGATGTTGGACTGGGCAATCGCTGCCAGGTTGCCCACCACAAGAGAGACCACTGCCATGAACAGCAGCATCTGCTGCCAGTCCACCGCCACTCCCAAGAGGCCTTCGACCAGGAGTCGGATCGTGATGGCGAAAGCCGCAAACTTTGGCGCACTGGCGATCAGCAGCGTCACAGCCGTCGGCGCGCCGTGATAGACATCTGGGACCCACATGTGGAAGGGGGCGACTCCCAACTTGAAGCCAAGCCCGGCAACGATGAACACAACCCCGAACACGAGCACCTGACCGTTGACTCGTCCCTGCGCGATTACTTCGAACACCTTGGAAATCTCCAGCGTGCCCGTGGCCCCGTACATCATCGACAGCCCGTAGAGCAGAAATCCGCTGGCCAGCGCGCCGAGAACGAAATATTTCATCGCCGCCTCGGTGGCAGTGGCGTCGTCTCGACGCAGAGCCACCAGCGCATAGAGCGACAGGCTCATGATCTCCAAGCCCAGGTAGACCACCAGAAAATCGTTGGCCGACAGCATCACCTGCACCCCGAGGAGGCACAAGAGCGCCAACACATAGAACTCGCCCTTGTCCATGGCCCTTGAGCCAAGGTATGGGCGTGCATAGGCGAGGGTCACCATCATGGCCAAAGTGGCAAACACTCCCAGCAACCGGCCCATGGGGTCGGTGACCACCATGCCCTCAAGCGCATAGAGGGTCAGGCCAGCGTCGAACTGCATGAAATGAAGCGCAGCCACGACTGCAAGCGCCGCTTGGCTCATCCGGTGGGTGTGGAGTCGGCTTGGACCCGCAATGAAAAGGTCAGCGATCGCAATCACGCAAATGGCCGCAAGAAGGAAGATCTCCGGGGTCAGCGTGGCCCAGTTGAGCAGGATCATGTTGGCGTCCTCCATGGGCTCAGGTGGGCAGCTTCGACAGCGCCACATGCCGCAGAAATTCGGTGATTGAAGTCTGCATCACATCGGTGAAGGGCCTCGGGTAGACACCCATCCAAAGCACGGCCAGAGCCAAGGTGCCCAGGACGAAGAACTCACGGGCGTTGATGTCGCTTGACCATCCAAAGCGTGTAGGCGGCGCCAAAAACCAAAGTCGTAGCGGCAGCCGCGGCAATCCAAAAGTCGAACTTGACGGCGCCCAGGATCACCATCCACTCGCCCACGAACCCGCCCGTGCCGGGCAATCCGCAATTGGCCATGGCAAAGAAGACTGCGAAGGCGGCGAACTTCGGCATGGTGTTGGCCACGCCTCCATAGGCCGCGATCTCCCGAGAATGCAAGCGATCGTAGAGGACGCCGATGCAGAGAAACATCGCGCCTGAAACAAATCCGTGGCTGATCATCTGGACGATGGCCCCGCCCACGCCAAGATCGCTGAAGATGAAGAAGCCCAGTGTGACGAAACCCATGTGCGCAATCGACGAGTAGGCCACCAGCTTCTTCATGTCCTGCTGCACGAGAGCCACAAGCCCGATGTAGATCACGGCCACAAGGCTCAGCGCGATCATCAACCAGTCAAACTCATGTGCAGCATCCGGCGCGATGGGCATGGAGAAACGGAGAAAGCCATAGGCACCGAGCTTGAGCATGATGGCCGCCAGCACAACCGAGCCTCCCGTGGGCGCCTCCACGTGCGCATCCGGCAGCCACGTGTGGACGGGCCACATCGGGACCTTGACTGAAAAGGCGGCAAAGAACGCAAAGAACAGCAGAGTCTGCGCCTCCATCGCCAAAGGCAACTGATGCCAGGCCTGGATATCGAAACTCCCTCCAGACTTGAAGTACAGATAAAGCAGCGCGATGAGCATCAACAGCGAGCCCAGCAGCGTGTAGAGGAAAAACTTGAAGGCCGCGTAGACGCGCCGTGGACCGCCCCAAACGCCGATGATGATATACATCGGGATGAGGGTGGCCTCAAAGAAGACGTAAAACAAAATGCCGTCAAGCGCACTGAAGACGCCCACCATCAGGCCCGAAAGGATCAGAAAAGATCCCATGTACATGCCCACGCGGTCCTCAATCACCTCCCAGGCTGCGATGACCACGATGACGGTGATGAAGGCTGTCAACAGGATGAACCAGACCGAAAGGCCGTCGACGCCCAAGTGATAGCGCACATTGAACCGCTCGACCCAAGGGAGGTTCTCCACAAACTGCATGCCTGTGGCGTTGACATCGAACCCGGTGATCAGCGGAATGGTGACAAGAAGCGACAGCAAGGCGCCGGCCAGTGCCATCCAGCGCACCACCCGCGAGTGTTCGTCTCGGCCCACTGCCAACAGCAGAACTCCAACCAGCACGGGAAGCCAGATGGCAACGCTCAACAATCCCATTTCTCGCTCTCCGCCTCTTGCCTGTTGACCGGATCAACCACTGAAGGTCAATGACCGAAGAGGCCGCTGAGGTGTGGCCACAAACGCCAAGTCATGAACCCGAAAACCCCCAGCAGCATGACCAGCGCGTAGCCATAGAGACGCCCCGCCTGCAGCAGCCGCATCCATCGGGCGAGCGCGCCAACGGCCCGGGCGGATCCGTCCACCAACACCCCGTCGATGACCGCCGCGTCCCCGCCCTTCCAAAGGCCTTTGCCAACGAGCCTTGCTCCTGCAGCCAACACCCTCTCATTGAAGGCATCGATGTAGTACTTGTTCTCAAGGACTCGAACCACAGGGGCGAGAGACTGGCCAATCGTCCTGGGAATGTCTGGCCTCTTGAGGTAGAGCCACCAGGCCAGGCCCACGCCGGCGAAGGCCAGCCAGAAGGGCAGCGTCTGGAGCCCGTGCAACGACATGGCCAGCGCACCGTGGTACTGGGCAGCCAGCGCTGCCATCGCGGGGTGCCGGGCTGTGTCCACCGCAATGGCGTCCTTGAGAAACTCTCCAAACAGCATGGGCTCAATCGTCATGTATCCGATCAGCACCGATGGAATGGCCAACAGCACCAGCGGCGCAGTCACCACCCAGGCAGACTCCCGCGGAGCATGGGTCTCATCCTCAGGGTGTCCATCGTGTTCGCCCGGATGCGGCTTGTGGTGGAAGCGCTCCTGGCCATGGAAGACGAGGAAGTACATCCTGAAGCTGTAGAACGCAGTGACGAAAACGCCCATGACGACAGCCCATGTGGCAAAACCGGACCCAGAAAGCGTGCTGGCCGAGACGGCCATGATGATGCTGTCCTTGGAGTAGAAGCCAGAGAAAAGAGGGGTGCCGATCAGGGCCAGCGAGCCCAAGAGGCAGGTCACCCATGTGATCGGCATATGTCGGCGCAGGCCGCCCATGTTGCGAATGTCCTGATCGTGATGCATTCCGATGATCACGGAGCCCGCAGCAAGAAACAGCAGAGCCTTGAAGAATGCGTGCGTCATCAGATGGAAGACAGCCACCGAATAGGCAGACGCCCCCAAGGCAACCGTCATGTAGCCCAACTGCGACAAGGTGGAATAGGCGACAACCCGCTTGATGTCGTTCTGGATGATGCCCA
>CAYYYC010000027.1:7591-15592 GCA_964475695.1 uncultured Rubrivivax sp. | reverse complement strand
CGAAGTAGGCAAAGCCTGCGCCCATGTTCAATGTCGAGTAGGCCTCCTGTTCGCCAAGTCCCGCTTCGCGCCTGATGAAGTCCAACACCTCGGGCACAGGGGGCACCGCTCGGATCCGGTAGGTCATGGAGCTGGGATGGCGCAGCAGCTTGCGCCAGCCGTGCCCTGTGATGTTGACGCAATAGCGGGGATGTATTCCCGCCTGAGCCAGGGCCCGACTGACTGGCGCGTAAAGCACGGTCGGATCGAGAAGGGCCTCGCCGTAGGACCGGCCGTCTCGCAAGGGCGTCAGGTAGCCCTTCGCAAGCCTATCGGCCAATTGTCTTGCCAGGCTCAGTCCATTGGCATGAATCCCGCTAGAGGCCAGCAACACGATGGCACAGCCCGGCTCCAGGCCGTGGCCAAGGCTCAGGCGGCTCTTGGGTTGAATGATTCCAGTGCAGGACGCGGCCAAGTCGATGCGCCCTGCCTCCACGATCCCTGCCAACGCGGGAGTTTCGCCCCCGCCCCAGGCGACGCCGCAGGCCTGGCAGGCCCGCTTCCAGCCGGCAACCAGAGCGTCCGATCGGGCCTTGTTGGAGAACCAGTCACTGCCTCCTGCGGCCCAATAGGCCTGGACCACCAACGGCGTGGCTCCGACCGTGATCAGATCGTTGACGGCCATGGCAATCGTGTCCTGTGCGATGCCGCCGTACCAGCAATTGCCGGTGAGGGCCTGCATGGCGTCTGCCACAAGGGCCTTGGACCCCAGGCACTCCACGATGCTTGCCAGATAGAAGGGGCCCACATCGATCACATAGGCCGACTCACCGCGTGACGCGACCACCTCGCCGAACCCATGCTGAGCCAGCTCCGCGGCTGTGGAAGCCGCAGCCCGCTGCGCAGCGACTTTGAGCGGATCGATCAGACCGTAGTCGACCCCGGATTGCTCATACGACAAAGGCGAATGGGAGTCATCGTCCCGACCCGCAGGCTTCTGTGCGGTGTTGTCACTCATGGGGCGATTATCGGCCACACCCCCAACATAGAATCAGCCGATGTCCTATGTCGTTCTCGCCAGAAAGTACCGTCCCAAAACCTTCGAACAGATGGTGGGCCAGGACGCCGTGGTGAGGGCGTTGACTTCGGCACTCTCCAGCGGGCGCCTGCACCACGCCTATCTGTTCACCGGCACCCGCGGAATCGGCAAGACTACGGTGTCCCGAATTCTGGCCAAGAGCCTGAATTGTTCCGGGCCAGACGGCACGGGCTCGATAACCGCGGCTCCCTGCGGCGTCTGTCCTGCCTGCGTGGAGATCGACGCAGACCGCTACGTCGACTACGTCGAACTTGACGCGGCGAGCAACCGGGGCATCGACGAGGTGCGGGACCTGCTCGAGCGCGCCGCATACAAGCCCACCGCAGGCCGCTTCAAGGTGTTCATGATCGATGAGGCGCATCAGTTGACCAAGGACAGTTTCAGCGCTCTGCTCAAGACCTTGGAAGAGCCGCCCGAGTACCTGAAGTTCGTTCTGGCCACCACTGATCCGCAAAAGATGCTGCCCACGGTCCTCAGTCGGTGTCTTCAATTCAACCTGCGCCCGATACCGCCCGAGACCATCGAGGAGCATCTGGCCACCGTACTGCGGACTGAGACGGTACCGTTTGAGCCGGAGGCTTTGTCCCTCCTGGGGCGCGCGGCTTGGGGTTCGATGCGTGATGCCCTGTCCCTGACCGATCAGGCGTTGGCCTATGGTCAGGGGAGGCTGGAGGCAGCGGGGGTGCGGGCCATGATCGGCTTGGCCGAGGAGGGCGTGGCGCAGGAATGGTTGACCGCGCTGGCGGCTCATGACGCTCAGGGCGTTCATGCGGCGCTGCTTCGCCTCTCGCAGAGTGGACAGTCGGCAGCCAGTGCGCTCGATGCCATGGTCGATGGGCTGCAGCGCATCGCCATGGAACAGATGCTCCCCGCTCGTGATGGGGTGGCGCGTGAGTCTGAGCCCTGGGCCGCTCTGGCCGAAGGCTGGGATCGGCAGGAGGTCCAACTGTTGTACGCGATGCTGCTTGCGGGCCGTGCCGATTTGGCCTGTGCCCCTGACCCGCACGCGGCGCTTCTCATGATTGCTTGGCGCTTTCTGAGTTTTGCCGGCCCTGAGGTTGAGGCCACGGCTGCTCGGCCACATGGCCAGCCCTTGAGGGATGCCTCCGCGGGCCCTGCCCGCGCACGGGTGCGCCCCTCGGCCATTTCCCCTGGCGGACCCCCATCCGGATCGCCTGCCCGAGCGCCCGAGGCGCTGGTGCCCTCGTCTTCCGATCAGGCGGGCTTGGGGGGCCAAAATGTCATGGAGCGTTGGAGCCAGACGGTGGAGTCCATGGTGGCTTCACAGGAATTGCAGGCGCTCCCCAGGGAATTGGCTTTGCAGTCGATGTGCCTGCGGATCGACGATGCCGCCGGACAGGTTCACCTCCAAGTGGCCAGTGAGTCCCTGGCGACTGGGCCGCTGGCCGAGCGGCTTGGACAGGCGCTGTGCGCGTCCACCGGCCGCCAGTGGGTTGTGTCGGTGTGCTTGGGGGAGGTCCAGGACAGTCTTGCCATTCGTCAGGCACGTCGCCTGGCTCAGCGCCAGACCCGAGCGGAGTCCGTGTTCCGCGAGGATCCCTTGGTACAGGAGTTGCTGGGCAATTTTTCCGGGGCCCGCATCGTGCCGGGGTCAATACATCCGTTGGAGCCGCGGTCGAGATGAATCACCCGTCGGCCGCAAAATGGCGGCCACGCCGCAAGTTGGGGCTGACCTGAAACTATTGGAGGCTGAAACCATGATGAAGGGGCAACTCGCCGGACTGATGAAGCAGGCGCAGGCGATGCAGGACAATCTGAAGCGGGCCCAGGAAGAGCTGGCGCAGGTTGAAGTTCAGGGGGTGGCAGGCTCGGGACTCGTGCGGGTGGTCATGACATGCAAGCATGATGTCAGACGCGTCTCCATCGACCCAGGTGCCTTGGGCGACGACAAGGAGATGCTTGAGGATCTGTTGGCTGCAGCGTTCAATGATGCGGTGCGTCGCGCGGAAGAAGTCTCCCAGGAAAAGATGGGCAAACTCACCGCTGGCCTTCCCTTGCCGCCCGGGATGAAACTGCCCTTCTGAGTGCGGGGGCAATCGCATGTCGTCCGGCCCGCTCGATGCCCTGATCGACGCGCTGCGTTGTCTGCCCGGCGTCGGATTGCGATCTGCGCAGCGCATGGCTTTTCACCTGCTTCAGCATGACCGGGGAGCGGCGCAAAGGCTCAGCATCGCCTTGGCCAGCGCGGTGCGAGAGATCTCGCATTGTGCGCGTTGCAACACTTTGAGCCAGTCCGAGGTTTGCGACCTTTGCCTTGACCCAAATCGCGATGCGGGGCTCCTGTGCGTTGTTGAGACTCCCGCCGATCAGGCTGCATTGGAGAGAACTGGAAGCTATCCAGGGCGCTATTTCGTCCTCATGGGCCGCCTCAGCCCCTTGGGGGGGACCGGACCGGCCGACATCGGCTTTGCCGAGTTGCTCGACAGGGCGAGAGATCCGGCGCTGCGAGAAGTGATCCTTGCCCTGAGCTTCACCGCTGAAGGTGAGGCAACTGCCCATGCCCTCAAGAGTTCACTTGCGGGGATTTCTGCTCGGGTCAGCCGCTTGGCCACGGGCGTGCCTGCGGGCAGTGAACTGGAGTTTGTGGACCTGTCAACCATCGCGCATGCGATGGCCAATCGTCACTGACGTCTGGCCGCGGCTTCACCACCGGCTACTTGGGTCCGGGGAGCAGAAGGCTGTTTTGCGCGAACCTGGGGCTTTTGACCGGCTTTCGAAGCACTGGCGCTGGCCACCGCCGGGCGCCTGGGCCCCGAGGCCGATTTGCTGCTCTTGGGCTTTGCCTTGCCAGACCACTCCCGTTGCAGGCCGATCATCCCGTTTTCCGCCACCTGCTCGCTGACGTCCTGATCATGGCGATTGCTGCGGGGCACCAGCAGGGCCGAGCCTCGCTGGATCAGGACTCCGCGAGGAATCCGATTGATCTCGCGCAGCCGCGTTTCATCGATTCCAACAAGCTTTGCCGCATCGGCAGTCCGCAGCGTGCTCGGAGCGACCCAGGCCGTCCATGAGGCCAAGGGGCCCTTGTGGCGCTCCAACGCGAGCAGGTATCGCTCGGCGTTGCTGTAGGGCAGCAGAATCTGTTGGGACCCGGCCGCCAGAATGACCGGCTTGTTGTGCTGGGGGTTGAGCTCGGAAAACTCCGCCTCGTCCAAGCCAGCCAGCCTTGCGGCCAGCGCCACATCGATGTCCCGCTCGATGGGTACCGACAAGAAATAGGGATGGTTCTCCAGAGCGGGAAGGACAACCCCGTAGGTTTCAGGCCTGGCCACGATGTTCTTCACCGCCATCAGCATCGGCACATAACTGCGGGTTTCATTGGGCATGCGAAGACTCTCGTAGTCGGTGGGCAGCCCGGCCTTCTGGTTGCGGAGTATGGCCCGCTGGACATTGCCCTCACCCCAGTTGTAGGCGGCCAGCGCGAGATGCCAGTCCCCGAACATGCCATGCAGACGCGTCAGGTAGTCCAATGCCGCGCGGGTCGAGGACAGCACGGCGCGGCGATCATCGCGGAATACGTTCTGCTTGAGCGAAAAGTCTTTGCCCGTGGCCGGCATGAACTGCCAGAGCCCGGAGGCCTTGGCTGAGCTGATGGCCTGAGGGTTGAAGGCGCTTTCGATGAAAGGCAGCAAAGCGAGCTCGGTCGGCAGGTTCCGGCGCTGAACTTCCTCCACGATATGGAAAAGGTAGCGCGAACCCCGAGTCATGGTGCGCCTGACATGGTCTGGGCGGGAGGCGTAAAGCCTCTCGCCGTTGTTGGTGAGCCGTTGGTCGCGCAACTCCGGAATCGCAAATCCGGAACGGATGCGCTGCCAGAGATCCCGCATCGATTCGGGCTCGCCGAAGCGAATCGCCTGGTCGGGATTGAGCGTGTCCAGACCCAAGTGGCCCGACCCTGAGGCCGATGGAGCGGCAGTCCCTGGCGTCTGGGCGGTTTGGGGGGGCGACCCGGTCGCCTGAGGCTTGTCTGGCGCGGCTTTGACAGCCGCCGCCGTGCTCGAGCCCGGCTTTGGAGCAACAGTCGTGGGCTCGGCTCGTGTCGCACTCGAAGTCACCGCCGGAGCAGTGGCTGTGCTGGCGGCAGAAGCGGTCGACGCGGCAGGGGCGTCGACCACGAGGACGGTGGAGGTCGACTGTCCAGCCGCCGGTGTGTTTGGGGCAACGCCGAGACCAGTCTCCAGAGATGCGCAACCCACCAGGAGCAACCCCAATCCGATCACCGACAAGGCCGCCAGGCGGCGCAAGGCCATAGGGGGCGCTTTCTGGGTCATGTGCGGTCCTTCCACTGGCGCAGGGCGGCAAAGACATCCACCGGGTCAGACCCCGCGGCCCCGCGTGCCAAGGCGCTTCTCACCACCTCGTCGACCTGGCAGCGCAGGAAGGGATTGATGCGGCGCTCAATCTCGATGGTGGAGGGCAATGTGGGTTCCCCATGGGCTCGAAGGGTGGTGCAGCGTCTCTCGTGGTCGGCCAGATCAGGGTTGCCGGGCTCGACTTGTCGCGCAAAGCGCAGGTTTGCCAGGGTGTATTCGTGGGCACAGCACACCCTTGTCCGATCGTTCAACTTTAACAGTTTGGACAGCGAACCGTGCATCTGCGCGGCGGTTCCCTCGAACAACCGACCGCACCCGCCCGAGAAGAGGGTGTCGCCGCAGAAGAGGATGGGGTCCTGACCGTCAGGCTCCATGAGGTAGGCGACATGCCCCAGAGTGTGTCCTGGGACATCGAGAACAGTCACGCGGTGGCCCAGCAGGTCAAATCGATCGCCCTCGCGCACGGCGATTGTGGACTCGGCGATCGCTTCCCGGGCCGGGCCATAGATGGGCCCCTGGAGAATCTTTCTCAGCGCCTGCACGCCTCCGGTATGGTCTGCGTGGTGGTGAGTCACTAAAATCCCGTCGAGGGACACCCCGAGGTTTCGCAGTCCCATGGCGACCACCTCGGGATCTCCCGGATCCACCACCACCGAGCGGGTGCCCTGGCGCACCACCCAGATGTAGTTGTCGGCAAAGGCCGCGAGGCTGAGCACTTCAGGCATGGTCATATGGTTGCTGAACAGCGCGTTGATTGTAAGAACGGCGCCGCCCCCCACGGGCTGTCCTGGGCCTTCACGGGGCAGGGCGCACATGCCCTCGGATGGGAGCAGGAACAGGTTGATCGGTGGGTTTCTGATGTCTTTGGCTACCACGCGGTCCAGCTCGGCCTGCCCCAACTCGCGGCCCTGCGTCACAACCGGATGCCCAATCGATGGCTGTGTTGCAGCCATGCCGCAGTTGACTCGCCGAGTTCGGATCTCGGTCACGATGATGGCTGCGGCCTATGTGCGGAATTTCATGCGTTGCCGTTCCCGAACAACAGCGTGGATCTCCTGGTGATGCCCCACACCCTGGAGGCATCCCCGGACGCGCACCAGACGCTGAGGGAGGCCGAGAGGGTTTTGCGTCCTGAGGGGCGTCTGCTGATCACGGGCTTCAACCCGGTCAGCCTTTGGGGTGCGGCAAGAAGGATCAGCCGGATCCAGATTCGCACGCCGCTTCCCTGGAGAAGTCCGCTGATGGACGCATTGCGCCAGCAGGAATGGGTGGGCTACTGGCGACTGCGGGATTGGCTTCGTCTGTTGAATTTCGAGGTTGAGGGTGCACGCTTTGGCTGCTATGTGCCCCCGGTGGCCAGCGCAGCGTGGTTGAGGCGGCTGGGCTGGCTGGAGCCCCTGGGCGACCGTTGGTGGCCGGTGTTTGGCAGCGTCTATGCCTTGATGGCGGTCAAGCGTGTCCGCGGGATGCGGCTTGTGGAACTTGCGCGAAGGGCTTCGACGGGCAAAGCGCCGGCTCGAGTGGTTGCCGCGCAGCGCCGCCAGCGCTCGATGCCGCCGGATTTTGGGGGCGCAGATGGCTGAACACCCGCCGGCCAAGGTCACCATCTACACCGATGGCTCCTGCAAGGGCAATCCCGGCCCTGGGGGATGGGGCGCATGGCTGAGTTTTGGCGACCACCAGCGGGAAATCTTCGGCGGCGAGGCGGCCACGACCAACAACCGCATGGAACTCACGGCAGTCATCCAGGCGCTTTCAGCCCTCAAGCGCCCCTGCGCCATCGACCTCTACACGGACAGCGAGTACGTCCGCCAAGGCATCACGCAGTGGATCATCGGTTGGAAAGCCCGAGGGTGGCTGACTTCAAGCCGCAAGCCGGTAAAGAATGTCGACCTGTGGCAAGCTCTCGACGAGTTGGCCGAGGTTCACGAGGTCCGCTGGCACTGGGTGAAGGGTCACAATGGCCATGCCGGCAACGAGCGAGCCGACGCGCTGGCCAACCTGGGAGCCTCACGGGCTGCGGGGCGGACTCAGGGCACCGCCTAGAGGAGGCCTTCGAAGGGCCAGACCTCCACTTCATCGCCCGCTTGAACATCGCCGCTTTCGTGAGGCAGGACCACCAGGCCATTCGCCGCGCTCATGCTGCTGAGGATGCCTGATCCCTGTGCGCCCTTGACTTCGACCTGCCAGTGGCCATCTGCTGCACGGGTCACGAACCCTCGCTGGAACTCTGTGCGTCCGCGCTTCTTTCGCAGTGGGGTCATGCACCGGACCTGCAGGGTGGGCATTGCGGAGCCCTGCACGCCGGCCATCTGCATCAGGGCCTGCCGAACGAAGGCGTAGAAGGTCACCATGACGGCCACCGGGTTGCCGGGCAAGCCGAACAGGATGGCGCCCCCATGGAGTCGTCCGATGGCCATCGGGCGTCCTGGCCTCATGGCGATCTTCCAGAAGGCAACGTCACCGAGGCGAGCCATGACCTGCTTGGTGTGGTCTGCTTCTCCGACGCTCACGCCCCCGGAAGTGATGATGGCGTCAGCCATCGCCGAAGCCTGCGTGAAGGCATCTGCCAAAGCCTGTTCGTTGTCG
>CAYYYC010000027.1:0-7581 GCA_964475695.1 uncultured Rubrivivax sp. | reverse complement strand
TGTCGCCGACCACGCCCATGTCGATCACTTCGATGAAGCCCAACCGATGCAGCATGGCCCAGATGGTGTAGCGGTTGCTGTCGTAGACGCAGCCTTGGTCCAGCGGCTCTCCCAGCGACCGGAGCTCGTCGCCGGTCGAGAAGAAGGCCACGCGCAAGCGCCGCCGAACCGTCAGCTCCGCCTGGCCCAGCGAGGCCGCCAGACCCAGGTCGGATGCGGTGAGGATGCGTCCCTCAGGCAGGGCCACGCTGCCCCGTGCCAGATCTTCACCCGCCAGGCGCCGGTTGTCGCCGATCCCCACGGCGCCGGCTGCGATGGTCACCAAATCATCCTGCCGCTCGACCAACTCCTGGGGAGCCACGGTGTCGAGCCCTGAGGGCATGACCGCTCCCGTGGTGATCCGCACACACTCCCCGCAACCCACCCGTCCCTCGAATTGCGCTCCGGCCAGGCCCTTGCCCACAACGGTCAACGTGGTGGGCTTTCTCTCTTGCAGGTCTGAGCCCCGAAAGGCATAACCATCCATGGCGGCGTTGTCATGGGCCGGAACGTCAATCACCGAAATGACCTTGCGGGCCAGGACACGGCCGAGCGAGCTTCGAAGAGCCAGTCGCTCAACGCCCTGGACCTCAGGCACAAGGCGCCTGAGGAACTCCTGCGCCTGCTCCACGGACAAGGCGGCTGGGTCGTAGCCCTCAAGCCTGGCTGCGATGTCCTGCAGGCCGGGTCTGCTTGGGCTGATTGGACTGTTCGGGTGCTGAGGGTTCATCAGAGAGTCTTCCGGCCGGTGCGCGAGGGGCGTTTTCTAAAGCATCGAGACATGGAGTCGAAGATGGACACGATCATCAGCCGGACAAGCGCCGCAGTTCCTCCAGCGTGTTTGCGTTGCGAAAGGCCAGTGGGTCGGCGAAGTCCACCAGCACGGTGCGCCGTGTGGCTGTCCACTGATCGATCTTTCTGCCGCCGGACCGCAGGAACTCCATGAGGCTCTCCATCAGATCGGTGGCCAGCAGGCAAAAGACAGGCTGGGGGCGGCGCGCGCCATCCTCCTCTGGCGCGGTTGCCATCGCGATCTCGGCGCTGTGGAAATGCGCTTCTTGAGCCAGCCGCTCCACGAGGTCCAGGGGGAAACCAGGGCAATCGCAGGGCACCGTCGCCAGCCAGGGGGTCTCGCAGTGCTCCAGGCCTGTGAGCATGCCTGCCAGCGGGCCGGCAAAGTCGGGCGTGCTGTCAGGCCAGACTGCAACCTCCAGGGCCTCATAGGCGCCGAGGTTGCGATTGGCATTGATCATCACAGAGCCGACCTGAGGCGCCAGGCGCATGAGGGCATGCAGCGCCAAGGGGGCACCGAGATGGTTCTGCAGGCCCTTGTCCATTCCGCCCATTCGGCTGCCCCGGCCGCCCGCAAGAATGACGCCAGTGATCTCGTCGCGCGATATGCCCACCGTCGTCAGCCCCCGATGTAGTGCATCTCGACCCGGCGCGACTGGTTGCCTGGCGGCGCCTGCCTGCTTCCCCGCAGTTCGGAGTAGCGGTCTTCGCGTCGGGACCAGATCCACGAGATGGCGGCTTTGATCTGTTGATCCGCGGCGCCATTGCGGAGCAGTTCCCGCAGGTCATAGCCTTGGCTGGCGAACAGGCAGAGATACAGGCGCCCTTCAGTGGACAGGCGCGCTCGGTTGCAGTCGCCGCAAAAAGCCTGAGTGACGCTCGAGATGAAGCCGATCTCGCCGAGCCCGTCGCAATACTTCCAGCGTTCGGCGGTCTCTCCCGGGGAAGTCGCCGCCAGCGGCACGAGCGGGAATTCCTGTTCGATCCTGCGCCGGACGTCTTCGGAGGGAACCACATGCTCCATGGCCCAGCCATTCGTGCTTCCGACGTCCATGTATTCGATGAAGCGAAGGGCGACCGCAGAGCCGAAGTTTTCCCGGAAAAAGCGAGCCATCGGAACAACCTGGCCGTCATTGACGCCGCGCTTGACCACCATGTTGACTTTCACTGGGGCCAAGCCGGCCTTGAGCGCAGCCTCAATGCCACGAAGCACATCGGCCACGGGAAAATCTACATCATTCATTGTGCGGAAGATCGCATCATCCAGAGCATCCAGGCTAATCGTGATGCGATTGAGCCCCGCGTCCTTGAGCGCGCGAGCCTTGCGCTCAAGCAGTGAGGCGTTGGTGGTGAGCGTCAAATCAAGCGGCGAGCCTTCGGGGGTTCGCAGCCCCGACAGCATTTCAATCAGAGTCTCGAGCCGCTTTCTCAACAGCGGCTCCCCTCCGGTCAACCTGAGCTTTTTCACGCCGTGTTCGGCGAAGAGCCGGGCGCTGCGAGCGATCTCCTCGAAGCTCAGCAGGTCCTGCTGGGGAAGAAATCGGTAGCTGCCGTCAAAGACTTCCTTGGGCATGCAGTAAGTGCATCGGAAATTGCACCGGTCGGTCACCGAGATCCTGAGGTCTCTCAGGGGCCGCCCCAGGCGGTCGGACAGCAGGCCGTCTGCCGAAGACGCCCAGCCCTCGGGAGCCCGGGCCGGCAGCGCCGCACTTCTCAGGTCAATGAGTGGGATTGAGGAGTCGCCCATCGACGCATTGTGCCGCGCCCACCGCCATTTCGAAGGGAGGCGGTCAGGCTGGTGCGAGATCGGTGGGGCTTTCCTGCAGCCGGCTACCATCGTCGCGATGAGCCCGGCGTGGCCGCGGCAAGGAGAGCGGCATGAAAGCCCTGATGTTGGACAAGACCGAGGCCGGCACCTTCAGCGCCGGTGTTGTTGATCTGGATGCCGCCCGTCTGCCTGAGGGTGATGTCCGGGTCCGCATCGAGTATTCCACCTTGAACTACAAGGATGCATTGGCCATCACCAACCGCGGGCCTGTTGTACGCCTGTGGCCCATGGTGGCCGGGATCGATGGGGCCGGTGTTGTCCTGGCCAGTTCCGATCCGCGCTTTCAGATCGGAGACCGGGTGATTCACAACGGCTGGGGCCTCGGGGAAACCCGATGGGGCTGCATGTCTGAAGAGGCAAGCCTGCAGGGGGATGGTCTGGTGCACGCTCCGAAGGGCCTGACTGCGCGACAGGCCATGGCCATCGGAACGGCCGGCTACACGGCCATGCTCTGCGTCATGGCGCTCCAGGAGCAGGGTTTGCGTCCCGGAGACGGCCAGACATTGATCACTGGCGCGACCGGAGGCGTGGGCAGTATCGCCGTGGCCCTGCTCGCCCGAGCGGGCTACAGCGTCGTGGCCGCCACCGGCAAGGCGGCCGAGTCGGCCTACCTTCAGCGGCTCGGTGCGGCGCAGGTGATCGACCGGGCTGAGCTGTCTTCTCCTGGAAAGCCGCTGCAAAAGGAGCGCTGGGCGGGCGTGATCGACACCCTGGGCAGCCATTCGTTGGCCAACGCTCTGGCCCAGACCCGCTATGGCGGCGTTGTTGCCGCATGTGGACTCGCCCAGGGAGCAGACCTCGGCGCCACTGTGATGCCTTTCATTCTGCGCGGGGTGCGTCTTCTCGGGGTGGACAGCGTGATGGCGCCATTGCCCAGGCGCCAACTGGCCTGGGAGCGTCTGGCCCAGGAGCTTGACCCCGATCTGCTCGATTGCATGACTTCCGAGATCGGCATGGGACAGGCGATTGAGTCGGCCAAGGACATCATGGCCGGGCGGGTGAGAGGGCGTATCGTGGTGCGTGTGGGCTCCCGCTGACAGCCCGAGCCGTCAGGCGCCTGCAAGTGCTGACCGGACAATCCGGACGATGATGTTCAGGCCGTTTTCAAGGAGATCACCATGAGCTACGCCGCGCTGTACCGCCGCTCGATTGAGGACCCCGTGGGCTTCTGGGGCGAACAGGCGCGGCTGATCGAATGGAAAACGCCTTTCCGTGAGGTCTTGGACTATTCCAGGCCGCCTTTTGCGAACTGGTATGTCGGGGGAACAACCAACCTGTGCCACAACGCCATCGACCGTCACCTCAAGGATCGCGCCGATCAGCCGGCTCTGATCTGGGTGTCCACGGAAGTGGACCGCGAGGATGTCTACTCCTATGCCGAACTTCATGCCCAGGTGCAGAAGATGGCCGCGGTACTCAAGTCTTTGGGTGTGGGCAAGGGCGACCGCGTGCTGATCTACATGCCCATGATCGCGCAGGCTGCGTTTGCCATGCTCGCCTGCGTGCGCATCGGCGCCATCCACTCTGTCGTTTTTGGCGGCTTCGCGAGCGTGTCTCTTGCCAGCAGGATCGACGATGCACAGCCCAAGGTGATCGTCAGTGCCGATGCAGGCAGCCGCAGCGGAAAGGTCATCCCGTACAAGGGACTGCTTGATGAAGCGATCAATCTGGCCAAGAGCAAGCCCCAGAAGGTGCTGATGATTGACCGCGGGCTGGCCGAGATGAGCCTGGTCGCCGGTCGTGATGAATCCTACGAGGCGCTGGGCCAGGTGTTTGAGGGCGTGCAAGTGCCGTGTGAGTGGTTGGAGTCATCCCATCCCAGTTACACCCTGTACACGAGCGGGACCACAGGCAAGCCCAAGGGGGTGCAGCGCGACACGGCCGGGTACATGGTCAACCTGGCCGCGTCCATGAAGAACATCTTCATGTGCAATCCCGGCGAGACCTACTTTTCCACCAGCGACATCGGTTGGGTCGTCGGACACAGCTACATCATCTACGGCCCTCTGCTTCATGGCATGGCCACCATCATGTATGAGGGCCTGCCGACCCGGCCGGACGCCGGTGTGTGGTGGAGCCTGGTGGCACGGCCCAAGGTCACCGCAATGTTCAGCGCGCCGACCGCCGTGCGGGTGCTCAAGAAGCAGGATCCGGCGCATCTCTCCCGTTATGACCTGAGCTCCCTGAGGGCGCTGTTTCTTGCCGGTGAGCCCCTGGATGAGCCGACGGCCCAATGGATCTCCGAGGCCCTCAGGCGTCCGATCATCGACAACTATTGGCAGACGGAGACCGGGGCTCCAGTCCTGACGATCGCAAACGGCATCGAGCGCCAAGCCAGCAAGTTCGGCAGTCCCGGAGTTCCGATGTGTGGATTCAACGTCAAGCTGTTCGACGAGGGCACCGGTGAGGAACTGCACGGACCGAATCAGAAAGGCGTTGTGGCCATCGAAGGCCCTCTGCCGCCCGGCTTCATGCAGACGATCTGGCGTGACGACCAGCGGTATGTCAGCACCTATTGGAAGAGCATTCCGGGGCGAGAGGTCTACAGCACCTTCGATTGGGGTATCCGTGATGAGGACGGCTACTACTTCATCCTGGGCAGGACGGACGATGTGATCAACGTGGCCGGCCACCGGCTGGGAACCCGGGAAATCGAGGAAAGCATTTCCAGCCATCCCAATGTGGCCGAAGTGGCTGTGGTGGGCGTGGCAGATCAGCTCAAGGGGCAGGTGGCCGTGGCTTTTGCTGTGCTCAAGGACGCAGCGCAGGCGAGCTCAACGGAGCAGGCGCTCAATCTGGAGGGCCAGATCATGAGGGTGGTAGACGAGCAGCTGGGGGCTGTCGCCCGTCCGGCTCGTGTCCGCTTTGTGTCTGTGCTGCCCAAGACGCGTTCGGGAAAGCTCCTGCGCCGGGCCATACAGGCGGTGTGCGAAGGGCGAGACCCGGGGGACCTGACCACCATCGAGGATCCGGCGGCCCTTCAGCAGATCAAGGACCTGCTCGCGCGGCCCTGAGGGCCGTTAGGGCGAGACCTCAAAGCACTTCCGAGGCGTAATCGGCCAGGCGCGAGCGCTCGCCTCGAGCCAGCGTGACATGACCCGAGTGCGGCCAACCCTTGAATCGATCCACGGCGTAGGTCAGGCCAGATGATCCCTCGGTGAGGTACGGCGTGTCGATCTGCGCCAGATTGCCCAGGCAGATGATCTTGGTGCCGGGTCCGGCCCGCGTGATCAGAGTCTTCATCTGCTTGGGAGTGAGGTTCTGCGCTTCGTCGATGATCACGAACTTGTTGAGAAAGGTCCGGCCGCGCATGAAGTTCAGGCTCTTGATGCGTATCTTGCTGCGCACCAGGTCATTGGTGGCCGCGCGCCCCCATTCGCCTGCGCCGGTGTCGCTGCGCGAGAGCACCTCGAGGTTGTCATCGAGCGCGCCCATCCAGGGCCCCATCTTTTCGGTGCCGGGAAGAAACCCGATGTCCTCTCCGACAGGCACAGTGACGCGGGTCACGATGATTTCCGTGTAGCGCCGCTCGTCCATGACCTGGGCCAACCCGGCCGCCAGAGCCATCAGCGTCTTGCCTGTGCCCGCCGTACCCGCCAGGGTGATGAAGTCGCACTCCGGATCCATCAGAAGATTGAGGGCGAAGTTTTGCTCGCGGTTGCGAGCAGTGATTCCCCAGATGGCATTCTTCTGATGGGTGTAATCGCGCAGCGTGCGCAGGACGGCAGTCTTGCCGGTGATTTCACTCACTCGGGCGTACAGAGGGGCTGCGCCGGAGTTCTCCAGGTAGAGAAACTGGTTGATCAGCAGCGACGGCACCAGGGGTCCGCTGATGCGGTAGTAGGTGCTTCCGCCCTGTTGCCAACTCTCCATGGTCTTGCCATGCTGGTCCCAGAAGTCCGGCGACAGGGCGAGAACGCCGGTGTAGAGCAGGTCGCCGTCTTCCAGCGTCTTGTCGTTGAAGTAATCTTCCGCGGGCAGGCCCAGCGCTCGGGCCTTGATCCTCATGTTGATGTCCTTGGACACCAGGACGACCTCGCGGTCCTTGACCTGGGCTCTCAAGGCCTGCACCACGCCCAGAATCTGGTTGTCCGCCTTTCCCTGCGGGAGTCCTTCGGGCAGGCGCGTGTCCATGAAGGTCGTCTGGAAAAAGAGCCGTCCTGTGGCCTCGGGGTGCCCAGTCTTGTCCAGCGGCACACCTTGCGCCGGGTCAGGAAGGCCATCGGCTGCCAGCGCATCGAGCTCGCGGCTGACCTGACGCACATTTCGCGAGACTTCGCTCATGCCCTTCTTGTGGCCGTCGAGCTCCTCGAGGGTGATCATCGGCAGGAACACATCGTGTTCCTCGAACCGGAAGATCGACATCGGGTCGTGCATCAGCACATTGGTGTCGAGCACGAACAGTCTGGCGGCGCTGGCGGATCGTCGTGGCCTGGACGCCGCCCTGGATGGCCGCAGCCGCGGTGCGGGCGCCGATGTGCGCTGCCCAGAGCGCCCGACATCGCTCGTCACCGTGGGCGTCGGTGCCGCAGGAAGCGCTGGCTTCAAGCGAGAAGATGAGCCTGAGGTTTCCCCCGGCTCACCCTGCGGTGGCCGATGCGCCTTTGCAAAGTCGCGGGGTGACAGGCGGGAGGCCTTCGAGGCAGGGGGCTTGGGCAGGGGCATACGGGAGGAAATGAAAAGGCCGCGGGGGGCGCGGCCTTCAGCAGGGTTGGGCGGGAAGACGAGGGGAGGCGGAGAAGTCTCGGGATGGCGCCATGACGGGTCAGGCAGCCTTCTTCAGCGCCTTGGCCGCCCGCAGGACCTCTTCCACATGGCCGGCGACCTTGATGCCTCTCCACTCCTGGACAAGCACGCCTTGGGCGTTGATCAGAAAGGTGCTGCGCTCGATCCCCTTGACCTTCTTGCCATACATGATCTTG
>CAYYYC010000026.1:0-15935 GCA_964475695.1 uncultured Rubrivivax sp. | reverse complement strand
GGGCCCACAGCCAGGACTTCACCCTGGTCGGGCTTTTCGGCGGCGTTGTCGGGGATGACGATGCCTGAGGCAGTCTTGGTCTCGTTTTCCAGACGCTTGACGATCACGCGATCGTGCAGGGGACGCAACTTCATATCTTCTCCTTTTTGCAAAAAAAACCGGTGATCCCGCCCGCTGCGCACAGGCGCAAGGGCGGCTTGACAACAGGGGTGAGCGGTATCCGCTGCTAGCACTCGACGCTGCCGAGTGCTATGAAGAAGATTATAGGGTCGCGGTCCGCAGCTTCAAGAGATCGAAGCGGGGCCTAGGGTTTTCCCGAACCTGACACCGGGTGCCGGCCCGGTCAGGCGCAGAGTGAGAACTCGAAGGACACGTCCTCTGCGGCCGCCTTCAAGCGCCCTTCGGTGTCGGCGTGCATGAAGCGGATCGAAACCATCAGGCGGTGACCCGTGATTTCCGGCACCAGCTCAAGCTGACGCTCCAGGCGCAGCCTCAGCATCTGGTAAGCCTTGCCCTGGGGCAGGCTCTGCTGGAAGTGTCCGCCCGAGGCAACGGCCCGAACGGGGGATCCCGACTCGCGAATCAGCCGCGTGATGAGTTCCACCCCCGTGGCCACGGTGCGCAGGCCGGCCGTCCATCGCTCGAGGTCCTGCCTGCGCTGGGCGCCCGGTCGATGCAGCCACGCGTGGTAGCCCGGGGCGTCGAATTCAAAGGCCCCGCCTGGCACGCTGGTTCGCCCCCGAAGTCCCATGAGCCAATCGTTGCCCGTGATCTCCGCGCCAAGTCGCCCGGAGAGTTGGTTGAGACCCTCGAAGGCAGCGGCGAAGCGATCGATCAGGTCTTCAAGTGGGCCTTGCGCCACCGCGTCATGGGCCCTGAAGCCCTGAAGGACGAGGCGCTGTCGCTCCAGCTCGCGCATCAGGTCGCCCTTGAGGTCGGAGCGCGCCAACAACTCCATCACTTCAAACACCGTCATCAGAGCGTGATGGTGATCGATCTCGGTGTCCCGCTGGATCAGCAGCCCCATCCGCGAAAACAACCGCTCCAAGCGCAACAAGGTGCGCGAGCCTTCGTTGAGGGGGTATTCGTAGAGGATCACTTCAGGACACCACAGTGGCAGGTTCAGGACTCAAGCCAGAGCCTGCGACGAGCCGGATTGTTTCACAGCCGTGCGCCGAAATGGGCGGCTCAATGCGGCCGCATGCCCTGCCAGTGAGTCCAAAGGCGCGCCACCGCAGCGCCCAGTTGCTCCAGGGAGAGCCGCTCATTGAAGATCACCGCATCGGCGATGGACAGCCGCTGCGGCCGTGTGGCCTGAGTGGCCATCACGGCCCGCACTTCGTCCGGGTCCAGACCCGATCGGGACACGACCCTGTCGATCTGGGTGGACTCCAGACAGTCCACCACCACAATGCGGTCGAGACCACCGCGCCCCCGGGCAGACTCAGCCATCAGCGGGATGTCCAGGACCACCGCCCGAGGGCCGGCCTGCGCCAGAAAGGCCTGCCGCTGCTGCGCAATCATGGGATGCAGGATGTCCTCGAGCTCGCGCCTGCGAGCCGGGTCTGCAAACACCAGGCGTCTCATGGCCGCGCGGTCCAGGCTGCCGTCCGGCGCCGCTGCGCTCGCGCCGAATCGTTCCACGATCAGCGGCATGGCCAGCCCGCGGGCCGCCGTGAGCCCGCGCGAGACCGCATCAGCGTCGAAGCGCAGCGCGCCGCAGGACTCCAGCAGGGCGGCCACCGTGCTCTTTCCGCAGCCGATTCCCCCAGTGACCCCGATGCGCAGCCCGTGGCTCATTCGCATCGCGCCTTCAGAAGCCCAGCCACGCCGCGCCGCCAGCGCTGCCCATCAGGCACAGCGCCACGGCGCTCAGCGCAAGGAAAGGCGCAAAAGGCACATAGCGCTGCTGCCTGAGTTGAGATCGTTGTTTGAGCCACAACCCCACCAACGCGCCGCAGAGCGAGGCGCCGAACACCAGGGGAATCAGCATCAGAGGCCCAAGCCATGCACCCAACGCCGCCAACAGTTTGAAATCTCCACCCCCCATCGCTTCGCGGCCCGTGACCTGCTCGAACGCCCAGGCCACCAACCACAGCCCGGCATATCCGAAAGCCGCCCCCCAAACCGCCTGCGAAAGCGGGATCGTCCAGCCCAAGGCCGCGACGGTCAGCCCCACCCACAACAGGGGCAGGGTCAGGACATCGGGCAGCAGCAGCGTGTCCCAGTCGATCAGCGATGCGGCCACCAGCACGGCTGCCCATGCGCTCCACAACAAGGCCACGGGCTGTTGCCCCCAACGCCATCCCATCGCCACAAACACAGCGCCGCAGGCCAGCTCCACCAAAGGGTAGCGTGCCCCGAAGGCCACACCGCAGGCCGAGCAGCGCCCGCGCAGCAGCATCCAGCCCAGCAGCGGCAGGTTTTCGTGCCAGCGCAGCGCGTGCGCGCAGTGGGCGCAGTGCGATGCCGGACGCATCAGGCTGAGGCGGGGCAGGCGGGCCAGGCGATCCTGCAGGCTCAGTGACAGGGCTTGTCGTTGTTGAAACTCCTCATGAGTTTCGGGAGCGCCGCCGACCAGCGTGCCCAGACCCTCGCCGTGCTGCATCAACTCAGCCGACTGCGCCCACCACTGACGCGAGAGCATCAGAGGGAGCCGGTGGGCCACCACGTTGACGAAACTGCCCACGCACAAGCCCAACAGCAACAATCCTGCGGGGCTCCAAATCAGGGCAAGCTCGGCCCAGGGAGGACGCTCCATCGCCAATTCGCCCTCAGACCAGCGAGCCCAGCCGAAAGATCGGCAGATACATCGCCAGGATGATGCCCCCGATCAGCATGCCGATGACCGCGATCGTGGCCGGCTCCAGAAGGCTTGCCAGACCCTTGGCCGCTTCATCGACTTCGAATTCCAGCATCTGGGCTGCCTTGGCCATCATCTCGTCGAGCGCCCCGGATTCCTCACCGATGGCTGCCATCTGCACCAGCATGGGCGAAAACGCTCCGCTGCCCTCCATGGCCAGGCTCAGCGCCTGTCCGGCGCCGACTTCCTGTGCCATCTCCACGGTGACGCGGTGGTAGGTCTCGTGATCCATCGCCTGGCTCACGCTGCGCAAGGCCTCGAGCAGCGGCAGCCCCGCCCCGAGCAGCGTGCCCATCATCCGGGCCCAGCGGGCCAGCAGCGCCTTTCGCAAGGCCTCACCCAGCAGGGGCGCGCCCAGCCACAGCGCCTCAAGCGCGGCACGGGCCTTGGGCGAGCGCTTGAGCCACAACCGCAGCCCGAGTCCAAGCCCCGCGCTCACCGCACCCAGCAGCCAGCCCCAGGTCAACAGGAACCCTGAGGCGCCGATCACGATTTGCGTGGGACCCGGCAGCTCGGCGCCGAAGGAGGCAAAGACACCCTCGAAGGCCGGAACGACCACGATCAGGATCAGGGCCACGGCAGCCACCGCCACGGCCATCACCGCAGCGGGATAGACCATGGCTGATCGGAGGCGCTGGCTCATGGCCAGCGACTTTTCCTCCTGCAGCGCCAGGCGCTCGAGCATCTCTTCCATCGTCCCGGATTGCTCGCCAATGGCCACCAGATGACAGTAGAGCGGCCTGAACAATGCAGGGTGGCGGCCCATCGCCTGGGAGAGCGGCTGGCCGGCGGCCACTTCAGAGGCAACCTGTTCCAGGGCATCGGCCAGGACACTGCGACCAAGCCCTCGCTGGATCGTCTGGAGCGCCTGCAGTTGCGCAATGCCGGCGCGGATCAGGGTCGCCAATTGGCGGGTGAAGACGGCCAACTCCCTGCGCTGCGGCCGCCTGGGGATGCCCAGCCTGCGTTGCCGGCGCACCACCGTGGCCACGATGCCTTGCCGGCGCAGCGTGGCGTGCACCATCCACTGCCCCTCGGACCGAAGCTGCCCCTGCCGGCGGTTGCCCAGCAGGTCCCGGCCTTCCCAGGTGAACAGGGGCGCCAGGCTCAGTTCCCTTATCGGACTGGCCATGTCGTGTCGCGGTGTCCCATGGCGCGTTTCATGTTTTGAGCATACCGGAGCGGCCAGGCCCGCGGCAGGGGCTCACCCCATGGGAGGAAAGCATCTGGGCGCCTCGGGTCAACAGCACGGCGTATTCCACCTCGCGCGCCGAGGCAATCGCATCGGGCATGTGTTGCGCGCTCGACCGCCCTTGGGCTTTGGCTGGATGGAGCATCAGCAGGTCGCCATCATGGGCGCTGGCCAGCCAGACATCGAGCCGCCTTGCGAAGCCCGAGGCATCGGCGTCAAAGCCATAGACGCCCAACAGGGCGGCGTTTCGCCCGAATCCGCCTTCGTAGGCCTGTCGGGCCAACGCCTGCCCGCCCAGCCATTCGATCACCCGGTGCTTGAGCGAGATCGGCCCGCCGCCGCGGCGCGCCAGGGTGACTCTCAGCCACGGCCGTTCGGACGGAGCCTTGGATCCGTAGCGCCGGCTCAATTCCGTGAGCAGGGCTTGCCGAACCTGGGGCAATTGGTGCACATGCTGGTGGCCGTCGACGAAGTCGGGTGGGTGGCCAAAGGCATCTTCGAAGGCATCGAGCTGGCCACAGATGCATTGCTTGAGCCGGTCGCGGTCCAGCCCCCGCAGCAGCGCCCGCAGGATCAACTCGGGCAGGGGCAGCGCAAAGACGGCCCTCTGGGGCCGACCGGCCGGCCCCATGGGCTCGGTGAGGTTGAGGTGCAGACCCAGGTCGAGCCGGTCGCGGCGCTGACCCTGCAGGAGGGCTGCGCCCTGGCGGAAAGCCGGCCCCTGGGTCATGCAGCCCGTGGCGCTCACGATGCCCGCGTCGGCCAGTTCGGCCACCGCCTCGTTGATCTCTGACTTGAGACCGAAGTCATCGACGCACAGGATGAGACGCTTCAATTCGCGACCCCTGCCGGTGCGCCGTCGGTCGGTCGTGCCCGCACCCACCACAGGCGGCGTTCGTGGTGGATCCCCAGGTCTTCGACCACGGTCACGCCGAAGGGCACAGACGCCAGCGCCTGCGGCTCGTCCAGCTTGGCCGCCAGGCAGGTCCCGTGGCGTGGCCATCGTTGTCCCACTTCCGCCAGGCTGTCGACCCTGATCGCGCGCCCGTGCGTGTAGAAGTGAGCGGAAAAGGAGCGGCGCCCCAGCAGCACAAGTTGCGGCTCGGCCTGGTCGCCGCGCAGGCCAGGCGGACCGGCAAGAGCGTGCGGCGCGTGCCGCTGCCAGGCCGCGTGGCAGGCGGCCACCAACCCCTTGGCCGAGCCCCGCTCAAGCCGCCCCATCTGCTGAGCCGCCGCCGCCAGAACAACCCAGGCCACGATGGCCAGCCACGCCCCGGCCAAGGACCAACGCAGACCCTGGGCCGGCCTCGTGCCCATCCAGCGCGCCGCCCACCAGGCCAGAGCCGGCATCGCCGGCAGCGCGTAGGTCCAGATGACATTGCTCGAGGCGCTGAACAGGCCCAGAGGCACCAGGGACCACAGAAGCAAGAATCTCCCTTCCTCGCGATCGGTGATGCCCCACGGTCCGGTTTCCGGGGCTCGCGGCGCATTCGGCGGCGGCTGCCTGCCGTCCTGCCAAGTCCGCCATGCCGCCAGGGCCGGAACAATCAGCGTCCAGGGCAGACAGGCCATGACGGCGAATCCCCAGATCATGCCCTTGGGCTCATGGTGCGCCTTGCCGTAGAGATCCCCTGCCCAGCCGGGTGTCATGAAGCGGTGATAGTGCTCGCCGACGAGAAAATATTCCAGGAAACCTGGCGTGCGCGCTTCAGCCCAGATGAACCAGGGCAGACACAGCACGCCCATCAGCGCAAGGCCCCTGCCCCACGGCAGAGCGCCCCACAGCACCCGCCAGCGACCACACCACGCGGCCCACATCAGCAGCGGCACGCCGACCACCACCAGAGCCAACGGTCCCTTGGCCAACACGCCGATGGCACCGCCCAGGACAGCCAACCAAGCCTGCCGCCGCCGCTGGCCCGCATCCTCGCCGGCAATGGCCAGCCAGGCCCCCGTAGCCGCCATGGTGCTGCCCAGCACGAGCGCCGCATCCGTCATCACGGCGCCGCTGGAGAGGAAAAACAGCAGCGCTGTGCCCAGCATCGCTGCGGCCATGGCGCCCACCTCGGGCTGTCGCTGCCTCGCTGCGTTCCAAACCAGGCCTGCGGTGGCCAGCCCGGCCACCAGATGCGGCAGGCGGGCCGCAAACTCGCTGACCCCCAACACCTCGATGCCCGCTGCCGTCATCCAGAAGGACAGGGGCGGCTTTCCCCAGAAGGGCACGCCATACTGGTGCCAGGGGGTGACCCAGTCACCAAGCTCGGCCATCTTTCGCCCGATTTCGCCATAGCGGCCCTCAGCCGGGTCGATCAGCGGGAGCCAACCCAGCAGAAACAGCCGCAGCAGCACCGCAGCGACGATGGCCAGCCACAAGCCCCGCACCAGGCGGGTCATGGGGCGTCCGTGGCGACGGAGCCCAACCCCCGGGCAGGCCGGTAGTCCTGCACGATGTACAGCGGCCTTTGCTTGGACTCCAGCCACAGCCTGCCGAGGTATTCGCCCAACAGGCCGATGGCCATGAGTTGCATTCCCCCGAGCATCAGGATGACGACGATGAGCGTTGGAAAGCCCGGCACCGGGTCGCCCAGCATCAGCGCCCGGACCAGATAGAACAGGCCCAGCCCGATGGCCAGCAGAGCGGTGGCCAAACCCACTTTGGTGGCGAACTTCAGCGGCTGGATGGAGAAGGCGGTGATGCCCTCCACCGCGAAGCGGACCAACTGCCGCGGGCTCCACTTCGTCGTGCCTGCCGCACGCTCGGCCACGTCGTACTCCAGGCTGACCTGCTGGAATCCGATCCAAGCGAAGAGCCCCTTCATGAAGCGATTGCGCTCGGGCATGCGGTTGATCGCATCCACCGCCCGGCGGCTGAGCAGCCGGAAGTCGCCCACATCGGCCGGGATCGGCGTGTCGCTCAGGGAATTGATCAGCCTGTAGAACGCGCCGGCGGCTTGCCTCTTGGCCCAGGGCTCGTCGGCGCGGCTGCGTCGCTTCATGTTGACGATGTCCGCGCCCGCCTGCCAGGCCGCCACCATCTGCGGGATGTGCCTGGGCGGATGCTGCAGGTCGGCATCCATGATGATCACCGCCTGGCCCAGCGCTGCCACCAGGCCCGCGCTCATGGCCTGTTCCTTGCCGAAGTTGCGCGAAAACCGGATCAGGCTGATGCCGTCGTCCCGCAATGCGAGCGAAGAAAGCACGGCCGGCGAACCGTCCGTGCTGCCGTCGTCGACAAACAGCAGCTCCACCCCCGCGCCCAATCCGGCTGTGGCCTCGCGCAGCTGCCGGTGCAGCTCAGGCAATACCGCCTCTTCATTGAGCAGAGGAATGACGATGGTCACGAGGACGCTCATGCGCTCAATGGTACGACAGCGATGCCGGGCCGCCGCTGCAGACGGGGGTGTCGTTCACCGCGGTGCCGGCTGCGGATCCTTCGCTCCGGCCAAGGGATTGGGCCGTCATATCATTTCGGGCTTGCAAGCGAAATCCCACTTGAGCAAGCGCGTTGCACCCCCACGATCCGCGGTTGGCCGTTTGGCGGCAGGTGCCATTGCGTTTGCGGTCCTGGCGGGTTGCCGCCCCGGCGCGCCTGCATCGGACGCGGCCAGTCGGGGATCGCAGGTTGGTGCAGACGCAGCGGCGCCTGGTCAGTCACCGGTGCGCCCGCAGGAGGCGTTGCCCTGTGCGCATCCTGAGAGGGCGGCGATAACCCACGCAACCGCCGCCGGTCCCTTGACGATCGATTGTGTGCCCGGCCGTGCGTGGTCTTCCGGGCCGTCTGTATTTAATGAAGGTGTGGCGCCAACCTGGCTGAGGCTCAACGGGAAAATGATCCTCGAGGACTCATCCATTTCGACAGAGCTCGTCAAGCGCAAGGGCGGATTCGAATATTGGCTCGTTTATGCCGGCGAAAATGGCAACGC
Organism: uncultured Rubrivivax sp.; assembly: GCA_964475695.1. Taxonomy (GTDB): domain Bacteria; phylum Pseudomonadota; class Gammaproteobacteria; order Burkholderiales; family Burkholderiaceae_C; genus RFTU01. Next base: position 7,957 of record CAYYYC010000026.1, on the reverse strand, counting down.
GTGCAACTCATGGTTCTTGCTGGCCATTGGGGCAACGGGTCACCGCCTCTACAATGATCTTCACCAGTGCGTGGCCTGGGACGAGGTCGAGCCGCATCTGACTTTTGCCGGGTTGTTGGTGCGTGACGACTCGCCGGCAGTGCACCCGCAGTGCGAGCCGTACATCAAGTCAGTGCCGCCGCGCATCAAGGTGCGCAGTGTTGAGTTGTCGCCGAAACTCTACAAATACGCCATCGACGAACGCGAGGAATGGCTCAAGCGTGTGCCGACAAGGTTCCACCCGAGCAACTGGATGCCCTTTGTCTGCATCATCAATGACTATGACGGCGCTGTTGTCGCGTTCCCTGCCCCCGATGGCAGGGCTGGATTCGGGCTGTACCTCGAGCAGGCCGCCCTCGAGAAGTTGGGCGGCATGAGGACGGAGGTAAAGCCATGAGCGTCACAGCAAGCGCTGCCTTCCTCGCGCTGGCGCTTGGTATGTCCGCGGGCTTGGCCACCGCAAGAATGGCCAACTGCTCCGCCGAAAGCCGTTACTTTGACCAATGCAATGGCCAACGCCAGTATGCGAAGGGCATCTCCTACAGCGGTGGCTTCGTCATGGATCGTCCCGAGGGGAGCGGAACCATGGTGTGGCCCGATGGAGTGTCATTCACCGGTGTGTTCGCTGCAGGTCGGCCAACGGCAACCGGGATCTACCGCGACCGCACCGGTTCTCCCGTTTCGGGACTGGACAGGCGGGCTGTCGAGCTGATCCGATCCGGGCGACTTGAGTTCGCATCGGGCAACAGTTACGAAGGTGAGCATCGAAACAGAAAGCCCCATGGACGCGGGACTTATTTCTACCGAGACGGAACCAGCTTTCACGGAACTTTTGTGGATGGTGTGAGGACCGGTCCGGGTACCGAGTACGACCGAACGGGCGGCATCAGGCGCTCGGGTGAATGGAGCCTGGATGAGTTGGTCAGGCCCGACGCGGGCCCGCCGCAATCCGCTGCAGCAACCCGCCCGGTCCCGTCTCAACCAGCCCCTCAGTCAATCGTCGAGCGCCGCGTCGCGTTGGTCATCGGCAATGCCGCCTACCGGAACAGCCCGCTTCTCAATCCGGCAAACGATGCAACCGATATGGCCAGTGCCTTGCGTGCCCTGGGGTTTGAGGTCACGTTGGTGACCAACGTGTCCATTCTGCAGATGAGAGAGGTCACCCGACAATTCGCAGACAAGGTCAAACTCAGCGATGTGGCCTTGATCTACTACGCGGGACATGGCGTGGAGGTCAAGGGAAGAAATTACCTGCTGCCTATCGACGTGTCCGTTGTTCACGAGTACGAGCTCGAAGATCAGGCGTTTGATGCGGGTCGATGGCTCGACATGCTGGAACACAGCCAGCATTCCCGCGGCAAGCGCGTCAACATCCTGATTCTTGACGCTTGCCGGGACAACGCATTTTCCAGGGGATGGCGGTCATCGAGCCGCGGTCTCGCCAGGATGGACGCCCCAGCCGGCAGTTTCATCGCGTTTTCCACGGCACCGGGCAAGGTGGCCGCAGATGGGGAACGTCAACGCAACAGCCCTTTCACGCGGCACCTGATCAGGGCGATTCAGACCCCGAACCTGCCGATCGAGCTCGTCTTCAAGGAGGTCCGCAAGTCGGTCATCGCCGATACCCGCAACGCGCAGGTCCCTTGGGACAACTCCAGCCTCGTTGGCGATTTTTCCTTCAGGCCAACCCGCTGACGGCCGGTGCCGGCTTGGTCGGGGTGAGAGGATTCGAACCTCCGGCCTCTACGTCCCGAACGTAGCGCTCTACCAGGCTAAGCTACACCCCGCTTGAATTTGTTAGTCTATCAGGCGCCGTCCCACAAGCGTTGGCACCATTGAGGACCGTGCAATCAGCTCCCGCGAGTCGCACAGGGGCTGAGTCAACCCCGGCAAAATGTCCTCAACTCTGAACCTCAGCACTGCGCTCTACGCGATCGAATCGGCCGCCACGCTGGCGTTCGCACTGTCCGGAGTCGTGGAGGCTGCCCGTCGTCGATTGGACGCGGTGGGCGTGGTGGTAGTGGCCGGCCTGGCCGCATTTGGCGGCGGAACGTTGCGGGATGTGCTGCTGGACCGGCGCCCATTTTTTTGGGTTGTCCACACCGAACTCCTGTGGGCCGTGATGGTTCTGGGAATCGCCGCGATGATGTTCATGCGGCGCCGACATCTGGAGCCTACCGAGCGGGCCATGCAGTGGCCCGATGCGGTGGGTATGGGCCTGTTCGCGGCAAGCGGCACCCAAATCGCACTGTCCACGGGGCAGCCAGCGCTTGTCTCCGTGATTCTGGGCATGGTCACCGCGGTGTTCGGGGGGGTGCTGCGCGACATCGTCTGCAACGACATTCCCAAGGTGTTCCGGGACCACCGGCCCTATGCGCTCTTCGCCTTCTTGGGCGGTTGGGTGTTGGTCCTGGTGGAGCACTTGGGTGCTCCGCAATGGCTGGGCCTGATCGCCGCGGGCATCGCGGCAACTGCCCTGCGCCTGTTGGCGATGGTCTTCGATTGGAAGATACCCGCCTGGCGCACGCAACACTGAGCTCAGGCGGGCGATTCTCAGCGAGTAAAAAGAGGCGACGCCGCCCTCCCATTCATCGGCATGGGTTGTGGCTGCGAATCAAGCACGCTCACGCCATTCGGCGCCGAAGCCACAGCAGAAGAATCCGCGACGTCCGCGGGTGGGAAAGGGACGCCAGAGTCACGGTTTGGAAGGATCAACAACCCTGCGGGCGCGTAAGAAGTTAGCGCAAACTTCTATTTCGGAGCCCAAGCCAGTCGAACCAAGGGGTGTTGCGAGGCCAGGGTCTCGGTCATCGTGGCGCTCAGCCTTGTCCTGCCAGAGCGACCATGACAAGATCGGCCGGTGCGGCAACAACGGCTCGTCGGGACGAGCGGGAAACCTCATGAAATTTCTCTACACGGACCTCGGTCCAAGACAAGCCGGTGAGGTGGTCCAGATCACGCTGACATCGGTGGCCAACGTTCGGCTTATGGACACGCCGAACTTCACCAACTACAAAAAGGGCGTCAAGCACATCTACACGGGCGGCGTTGTACGTCAGTCGCCGGTGCGGCTGACGATTCCCACCCTGGGGCATTGGCATGTCGCGATCGACACCACGGGCATCCAGGGCTCGGCCGGTGTCAGTGCGGTGGTCAAGGTGGTGGCCGCCTGAGCCAACTTGTTTCAAGAGTGACAACAAAGAACTCTTCGATTCCTACCGTCAACTGGCCGGTCTTTTGGAGACTCAAGGCAGCCTGCCTGATGCACTTCAAGCCTACGAGAAGTGCTGCGGGTTGGCCCAGGGGCTGGCGAGGACACAGCCCGATGAGTCTCGCTGGCGCAGCGAGCTTTCAACCCTCTACAAGAAGGGCAGCTCGCTTCAGCAGGCGTTGGGCAGGCCGGACTTGGCGGTCGAGGCTTTGCAGCAGAGCATCGCCGCAGGCCAGACGCTCGCCACCGGGCCGCAGCATCCGGATGGCGGCGAGTCTGTCGATGCCCCGGCACGGGCTGCTTTTGCCCAGCGCTTCCCCCGCTATTGGGCCTGGGGAAGCAGTGGATCCTTCGAGTGCTGGCGATCCTCCCACATCAGCCAAGAGGATGCGCAGCGCGCAGCGCAGGCTCGCGCGGCGGAAATGGAGTCGATCTTCAAGCGTGATGGGAGGTTTGAGCAGAAGTATTTCTATCTCGACAGGCCGGTGCGCGAACCTCTGATTGAAGAAATCGATGGCGCGGTGGTCTCGCGCAACGCTTACGGTTGTCTGATCATCAACAGCCCGCAGGCGATGTTTGTGGATATCGACTTCCCTGCCTATCAGAAGCCGGGCCTGCTCAAGCAACTCTTTGGTGCGGGAGGCTCGGCAGACTTTGACGCCCACATGCGGGTGAGCCAACAGCAGGCCATGGAGCGCGTGGCCCAGTGGACGGCGCACCGATCGGGTTGGGGTTGGCGCGCGTATCGGACATTCGCGGGCCTGCGACTTCTGGCCACGCATCAGACCTTCGATCCCGAATCACCGCAGGTGGCGGAAGTTTTCGAGCAGCTTGGCGCTGACCCGCTCTACGGCAAGCTGTGCAGGATCCAGAAGTGTTTCAGGGCACGCCTGTCGCCGAAGCCCTGGCGCTGTGGCCTCAATGCACCCGAGGTCAGATGGCCTTGGGGCTCCGACGTTCAGGCGAGGGCGTTCTCCGTCTGGCAGACCAAATACCATGTAAAGAGCGCGGGTTACGCCACGTGCCGGCTTCTTGGGGTTGTGGGAAGCGCGGATGTGCACCCCTCGTTGGTTCGGCTCTTGGCCCACCACGATGCGGCAACCGGGGTGGGAATCGATCGGCCTTTGGCCTGAGGCCGGTGTTTCCGCAACCGGAGCGCTGGCGCCGACTGCGCGCCCGACGCAATGGATAATGCGCCGATGGAAATCTTGCGAGGCATGCGCGTGCGAAAGAGCGGTCCATGAAGGGTTTGCTGATGGCCGGGGCTCTGGCGTTCTGCGCCTCGTTTGCGCCGCTGGCCGTGGCAGCCGATGGCTGCATTCGGCTCCCGGGCTCGCTGATGGAGACCAGCGTCAGCTACATCGATGAGCCGGGCGAGTTGCGCAAGTTCGATGACCGGTTGGAGTCCCTTCTGCGGCGCTGCCTTGCACCGGTGACCCCTGAAACGCAGAAGGCCATCTGCGCCAACGGGAAGGCGGCGGCCGAGCAAGCCATGCGGCTGATCGCCAGGATGGACGAGGCGGCCAAGCGCAACGCGCTGCTGGCGTCGGCCAGGCTCAAGAGCTACAAGACCAGCGTGGCATTGCTGGAACACATGAAGAAGCTCTCTGCCGACAAGACCTGCCCCTAGCTTCGGGCATCGTGCGGCTTTGAGTCCGCCAACCGCAGGCCATCTCCCGGCAAAGGCTCAGGAGCCGGCCACCACTTTGTACATGCGCACCGCCGCGGCGGGCGACTGGGTGTCTGCCTTGGCAAAAAGGCGGTGACGCTCGAGGTGCAGTTGGGTGGAGAAGGGATCTTTTCCCCACGAGGGTTGCGGCTTGATGCTCAGGTCGTTGACGGCCAATTGCCCACCGCCGCCGGTGTCCCCGCGGGGCGCGGCTGCCTTGGCCATCGCCACCTTGGGCGCCGCGCTGGAAGCCAGGGGAATTTGTGCCGGGCCCACACCAGCGTTGCCCGCGCGGGGAAGAACGCGCGGGGCGGCGGCGGTCGGGATGCTCTGCAGGGGCTGCATATCTAAAGCTTACTCCGCATCCCCGCCTGGCGCCAAGCCCCCGTCGACAACCCTCAGCGTCGGCACTCCCGGCCTGCCCACAGCGGCCCGTGGGGCGCATGCAGGGTGCTGGCTGGCAAAGTCCTGAGCAGATGCTCACGATGGGCGGCCGATTCCTGTGGCGGCAGCTGGTCCAGGGGGTCCACGGAGTAGGCGGGCCCCGTCTTCATGCGGATGGGCACCCAGCCTGTGGCCTGCGCGGCCAGACGGCCCTGTGCATCGGGCTCAAGCGCCAGAAGCAGGACGAAGGACGTCAAGCGCGGCAGCCCGATCTGGTGGGAGACGAAGTTGCCCAAGGAGTAGGCCACCGTCACCTGCCGCCCATCGGCAGTTTGCAGCGTCTCGATCGGCTGCACCACATGCGGATGCGTGCCGATGATGGCCGTGGCCCCAGCCGCCGCCATGTCCCTGGCCAAGTTCTTTTGCACCGTATCGGGCAAGGGCTGATATTCCTGGCCCCAGTGGGGCATGGCAATGACCGCGTGGATGTCGGGTTGGCTGCTGAGATGACGGATCTGCCGCAGCACTTCTTCGCGCTGTTCGTGGCAGAGCAACACCTGTCTGGCCCGGTTCGGCATCCCGTTGACGCCGTAGCTGCAGGCCAATAGCGCCACGCCGTAATCCTTGCCCGCCTTGGAGACACGCACCAGCGCGTGCCAAGGCTGCGCCTGGCGCTGGCTGTGGCGGGTGCCGGTGAAGTGCAGCCCCCGGGCCTCGATGGCCTCAATGGTGGCGTTGGCGCCGGCTTCGCCCCGGTCCATCGAGTGGTTGTTGCCCGTCTGCAGCACATCGATGCCCAGGGCTTTGAGGTCATCAATGATGGACGGGTGAAAATTGAACAGCGGATAGCCCTTGTAGACCAGGCCGTCGTAGAGCGTCTTGGGATCGGAAACCTTCACCCCGCCCGGGGCCACCCCGGCAGCCGCGGGCCCTTCCAGGTTGGCCACAGCCACATCGGCCAACTCGAGCACGGGCTTGAGCGGCTGAAGGGACGGCCAGTAGCCCTGAGGTTGTCGGGATGCCCAGCGCTGATAGCTGTCGTGCAGCAGCACGTCGCCCACGGCGGCCACGGTGACTGCGCGCTGCGTGTTCACACACGGCGCTTCCACGGCCAGCGCCTGCGCTCCCAGGGCCTGTGCCAGCACGGCGTGGAGCCATGCCCCGACCAAGCGGCCGGTTGGCTTGGCGGTTGGGCCAGGGCGTGACATCCGGAGGCTGTTCATTCGGCAGGCAACAAGCGAAAGATGGGATTCTTGCACTGCACCCGCAGCCAACGCGCACCGTGTATGCGGCAGGGCTGCGCCAGGGTTATCCTTGCCATTGCCTGGGCAGGTCGCAGCCATCCGAAGTCTGACGCCGCCCTGGAACCATTCGAGCGAAGGAGCATGCCGTGAATCCAGCCCCCTGGCTCATCCGTGTGGCCGCCGCCCTGCTGTTGTCGAGCGGCGTCGCAGCGGCGTCGGCAAATGCCAACCCGGCCAGCCCTGTCAACCCCGCGGACGGGGCCTACTCGCCCACGCGGGGACAGCAGGGCAAGGATGTGATCTGGATACCCACCCCGGCAGGCCTGGTGGAAAAGATGCTCGAGGCCGCGCGGGTCACGCCCAGGGATCGTGTGGTGGACCTTGGCGCGGGCGACGGCATCATCGCCATCACTGCCGCGGGGAAGTTCGGCGCACAGGCCGTGGGCATCGAATACAACCCCAAGTTGGCCGAATACGCGCGCCGCAAGGCAGCCGAGGCCGGCGTTGCCGACCGGGTTCGGATCCTGACAGGTGACCTCTTCAAGGAGGACTTCAGCTTCGCCACCGTGGTCACCCTCTACCTCTATCCAGACCTCAACATGCGCCTGCGGCCGACGCTGCTGGCGATGAAGCCGGGCACCCGCGTGGTCTCGCACGCCTTCACCATGGGCGATTGGGAGCCCGATGAGACCGTCTCGCATGAATACGCCAGGGGCTACTTCTGGACGGTGCCTGCCCAGGTCGAGGGCGACTGGATGCTCACCGGCCTTGAAGGTGGCCCTGTGCGTTTGAGCATGCGCCAGACGTTCCAGAACATCGGCGGCACCCTGACCCGCGCCAGCGCCACCCAGCCTCTGGTCGGCGCGCGACTGCGCGGCGAGGAGATCAGCTTCCAGTTCAGCACGCCTGATCGCAACGTGCACACCTTCACCGGCCGCGTCTCCGGTGGCAAGATCAGCGGCACTGTCAACTCGTCGGGTTTGCAGACACCGGTCGAGGCCAACCGCCTTTGAGCCTTTTGCTGCTGTTGTGAGCAACTTCGGCTGAGCCCTTGCGGGCTCGGCCTCGTGAGGATATCTTGAGCCCAAGCCAAACTGATTCGGCGCCACCGCTGCGCCTTTTGCATCCCTTGTCGGCCATTGCCCTGATCGTGGGCATCGTGGTGGGCGCTGGAATTTTCAAGACCCCCTCTTTGGTCGCTGGTATCAGCGGCGACGCGGGCTGGGCGCTGGTGTTGTGGGTGGTGGGCGCCCTGATCTCGATTGCAGGCGCCCTGTGCTATGCCGAGCTGTGCACTGCCTACCCCAACGCGGGCGGCGACTACCACTTCTTGCAACGCGCTTTCGGCCGGGAGCTGTCCTTCATGTATGCCTGGTCGCGTGCCACCATCATCAACACCGGCTCGATCGC
>CAYYYC010000025.1:0-16116 GCA_964475695.1 uncultured Rubrivivax sp. | reverse complement strand
CCATCGAAGCTGAGCTTCCAGTGGCGGTATTGGCTCGGGTGGGTCTGGTAATCGACCCTCTGCGGGTGGCTCATGGCGGTCTCCTGGGTGTTGTTCGTGGTCAGAGATGCAGGTGTCTCAAAGTCGCACTCCACTGCGTGTCCCTGCACTGAGACGCACTTTACTGCTTATTTTTGGGATGTCAACCCCCGGAGATGCATTTTTTTTCATCATTCAGGCGCCCATCCCCAAGGCCTCCCGAACCATCGACCGAAGTTGAGCAAAAGTCTCATCCAGCGTCTGCCGCGGTGTTGAGGCAGAACTCCGCCTTGCCGTAGAACGCCGCCCGCCCGGCAAGAATGCCCTTGAGGTCCTCCATCGCCTCCTTGCTGTGGGCCATGGGCCGCGTATCCCCCTGGGCGATCACGCGCCTCATGTGATCCTCAGGGTCGGCCTGCAGCCAGACCGTGGTGCAGTGCGAGAGCAGTTGGTTGAAGGTGGCGGCATCGCTGACCAGCCCGCCCGGTGTGGCGATCACAGCCTGCGGATAGATCTGAATGGCTTCCTCCAAAGCGCGCCTCTCGTAGCGCCGATAGGCGCTTTGCCCGTACAGGCCCTGGATTTCAGCCACGCTGCAGCCGGCGAATTTCTCGATCTCTCGACTGAGCTCGACAAAGGCAAACCCGAGGTCCTCGGCGAGCATCTGCCCAAGCGTGGATTTGCCCGCCCCGCGCAGGCCAATGAGGGCGATGCAACTGCTGCGCCCGGGGGGGCCACCCGTGCCCAGCAACTCGCCCACGGTCAGGCGCACTCGTCTCAACTCCGATTCGTCTCGCCCGACCAGCAGTTCACGCAGCAGCAACCACTCGGGGCTGGCGGTGGTGGCGTCCCCGATGAGTTCGGCCAAAGGACACTGCAGTGCCAGAGCCACCTGCTGCAGCACCAGGATGGAGGCGTTGCCGACCCCGTACTCCAGGTTGGCCAGGTGCCGCTCGGAAACCCCGGCCAGAGAAGCCAGGGCCTTGCGCGTGACGCCCCTGCGCCCCCGCAGGGCGCGAACCCGCTCGCCCAAGGCCAGCAGGAAGGGGTTCTTGCCTGAATCGAGGCTGTCCGGGGCGTCGCTCGCCGATTTATGCAATATAGTGCTTGACATAGGTAGTCACCGGCTCTAAAGTTCGTTTGCGCACAATACTTCATATCCCCAAAAACCTCAAGCGCCCCGACCCACAGGAGACAAGACCATGCCCGCCGCCGATGAAGCTCCGCCCGGAGCGGCCCTGCCCGCGCGATTCAACTTTGCCGAGCACCTGCTCAAACTCAACAGCCGGCGCCCCAACAAGGCGTCATTCGTCGACGATGTCGAGGCCCTGAGCTACGGCGAACTTGAGGCCCGGGTGCGCGCCCTGGCGGCTGGTCTCAGCCGTCTGGGGCTGCGGCGCGAGGAACGCGTGCTGCTCCTGATGCAGGATTGCACCGACTGGCCCGTGTCGTTCCTGGGCGCCATGCATGCCGGCGTGGTTCCAGTGGCGGTCAACACGCTGCTGACAGCCCAGGATTACGCCTACATGCTCGAACACAGTCGCGCGCAGGCAGCCATCGTCTCGGGCAGCCTGCTGCCCACTCTGCGCCAGGCGCTGGCCCAGGCGCGCCACGAGGTGCGGCATGTGCTGGTGTCACGGGCCACCGAGCCGCTGCCCAGCCACGCCCCGGATGGGGTGGAGCATGCGCCGCTGGCCGCCTTCCTGACCGGCCCGGGACAGGACGCCGCACCCACCCACCCCGACGACCCAGGCTTCTGGCTGTATTCCAGCGGCTCCACCGGGCGGCCCAAGGGCACGGTCCACACGCATGCCAATCCCCACCACACCGCCGAGCTCTATGGTCGACAGGTGCTGCAGCTCACCGAGCAGGATGTGTGTTTCAGCGCGGCAAAGCTCTTCTTTGCCTATGGGCTGGGCAACGCGCTGAGCTTTCCCATGAGCGTTGGAGCCAGCACACTCCTGTTGGGCGAGCGCCCCACGCCCGAAGCCGTGTTCAGCCGCTGGACTCAGGGCGCCGCCGCGGCTCCGGGGCTCAAGCCCACGGTGTTCTTTGGAGCCCCCACCGGATATGCCGGGATGTTGGCCCACCCCCAGCTGCCCTCGCCCCAGCAGGTGTCGCTGCGCATGGCCTCTTCGGCTGGGGAAGCCCTGCCCGCCGAGCTCGGCGAGCGCTTCCGTGCCCACTTCGGCGTGGACATCATCGACGGCATCGGGTCCACCGAAATGCTCCACATCTTCCTCTCCAACCGCCCCGGTCAGGTGCGCTACGGCACCACCGGCTGGCCAGTGCCGGGCTACGAGGTCGAGTTGCGAGGCGAAGGCGGCGCCGCAGTGGCCGACGGCGAGCCGGGCGACCTCTACATTCGCGGTCCTTCCGCGGCCCTGATGTACTGGTCCAACCGGGAAAAGTCACGCGACACCTTCCAGGGGGATTGGACCAAGAGCGGGGACAAGTACGTGCGCAACGCGGACGGCAGCTACACCTACAGCGGTCGCAGCGACGACATGCTCAAGGTCAGCGGCATCTATGTGTCCCCCTTCGAGGTCGAAGCCACCCTCGCCCAGCACCCCGCTGTGTTGGAGGCCGCCGTCATCGGCAAGCAGGATGAAGAGGGGCTGACCAAAACCAAGGCCTTTGTCGTTCTCAAGCCAGGGCAGCAGGCCAGCGAGTCCGAGCTCAAGGCCTTCGTCAAGGAACGCCTGGCGCCCTACAAGTACCCCCGGTACATCGAATTTGTGGGCGACCTGCCCAAGACGGCCACCGGAAAGATCCAACGATTTCGCCTGCGCGAGCGGGAGATCGCAACCTAGGCGGCTTGGTGCATCCGGTGGCATGGGGATAAACTTCCCCTCATGGAATCAAACGCCTTTGTCCGCTTCGTCAACCTGATGCGCGCGATCTCTGTCCTGCCGGATGGGGTGAGCCTGGACCCTCAGGAGGAGCGTCTGGTGCACGAGCTGGGCGTGCGCTGGGGCCGAGGCGAAGGGGTGCCGGTCCTCTCGGCGATGCACATGCTCCCAGGCGCTTCGCCAAGCACTGTCCAAAGGCGGCTCAAGACCCTTCACGCCAAAGGCCTCATCGCCTTCGAAGCTGACGCCAGGGACGGGCGAGTGCGTCTGGTCGTGCCCACACCTCAGGGGCGCGAATACTTTGCGCGCCTCGGCGAACTGATCCTCCAGGCCGTGGCCAATCAGTGACCTGGTCATGCCCGTCGGGTTGCGTCCCTTCGCAGCCCGAATGACCCACGCTGCCGCCCCCCTCCTCCTCCGATGCGCCTGAGTGTCCAGTCCGCAGTGCTGACGCTGACGATGGCGGCCGGACTTGCGGCCATGGCCATGGGCAATGAGGTTCTGCTGGAGGACGTCGAAGTCACCGAAGGCGTCCACTGGATCTATCTGCCCGCAGGGCTGCGCATGGGTTTTGTGCTGGTCTGCCCCCTGGAAGGCGCTCTGGCGATTTTTCTGGCTTCGCTGGTCATGGCCTCTCGAGACCCGAGCCTCACGCCCGCGCTCGTGGTGGCCAGCGCGCTTGTCACAGCCGCCGGGCCCGCGCTGGCGCGCGTGGTGGCCATCTCCCGCATGGGCCTGAGCGCCGACCTGGGCAACCTCAGCTGGCGGCTGCTTCTGGGCCTGTCCATTGTGTTTGCGGTCTGCAGCACCACGCTGCATCAGGCCTTCTATATGACCCTGGGACGCGAGCCGGCCTTCCTGCCGATGCTCATCGGGGACACCTTGGGCTGCCTGATCTGCCTCTACGGAATCAAGGCTTCACTGATGCTGTGGCAGCGTCTGAAGGCCTGACCCTCAATCCCATGCTGCTGCCTAGCCTGGTCGGCGCCCTGTCGACACTGCTGATCGCCTGGGCGCTGATGCTCACGCAACGCTGGCATGGTCGCTTGACGCTGGACAGCCATGCGGGCATCCAGAAGCTGCACGACGAAGCCGCCACCCGCATCGGCGGGATCGCCTTGGCCAGCGGCCTGGCGGCCGTGTGGGTGACATCCCCAGACGGGTGGCAACACCTGCTGCATCCCCTGCTCGCGGCCGGCCTGCCTGCCTTGGCCATGGGATTGGCCGAAGACATCACCAAAAGGATCGGCGCCTGGCCCCGGCTCGGCGCCACCCTGGGCAGCGGGCTGCTGTTGGCAGGCATGAGTGGCGTGAGCCTGTCGCACACTGGCGTGCCGGCGCTGGATTTGCTGCTGCAATCGACGCCCCTGCTGGCGCTGGCCTTGACCGCGTTTGCCGTGGGCGGGGTGTGCAACGCCTTCAACATTGTGGACGGCTCGCATGGCCTGGCCAGCGGTCTGGCTTTGCTGTGCATCGGCGCCATCGGCCTGATGGCAGCCCAGGCGGCAGACTTCGAGCTGGCAGGTCTGAGCCTGGCGCTGGGCGCTGTGACCCTCGGGTTCCTGCCGGCCAACTTTCCGAGGGGCCGCATTTTCCTGGGCGACGGAGGCGCTTATCTGCTGGGCTTGTGGGTGGCCTGGCTGGCCATCCTGCTGATCGAGCGCAACACCGCAGTCAACCCGGCGGCCGTTCTGTTGGCCTGCGCCTATCCGGTGGCTGAGGTGGGATTGAGCGTCCTGCGACGCGTGCAGCGGTCGCGCCCGGCAATGCAGCCCGACAGGTTGCACCTGCACTCGCTGCTGCAGTCCCGGGTGGCGCGCAAACGCCTGGCCCACCTGCCGCAGTCGCTGCGCAACGCCAGCGTGGCCCCTCTGGCTTGGGCGCTGGGTGCTGCGGCGGCCCTGGGTGCACTGGCCACAGCCACGCATCCGTGGGCGGCTTGGCTGGGCCTGGGGGCGTTTGTCGCCATCTACTGGGCCGTCTACCGGCGCCTGGTGCGATTCCACTGGGGCTGAAGCGGCCAACGGCAATTTGCGTTCCAATTCAGGCATGAAATATCTGCACACCATGGTCAGGGTGACCGACCTTCAAGCCTCGCTGAAGTTCTACTGCGATGCGCTTGGCCTCCAGGAAGTGCGCCGGCGTGATGTCCCTCAGGGTCGGTTCACGCTCGTGTTTCTGGCCGCCCCGGGCGATGACCAGGCCCAGATCGAGCTCACCCACAACTGGGACCCCGAAGACTACGGAGGCGGGCGCAATTTCGGCCACATCGCCTATGCAGTGGACGACATTTACGCCGTGTGCCAGAGGCTGCAGCAGCATGGGGTGACGATCAGCCGTCCTCCCCGAGACGGACACATGGCCTTTGTGCGCAGCCCGGACAACATTTCCATCGAACTGCTGCAGCGCGGCGCCCCCCTGGAGCCGCGCGCTCCCTGGGTGGACATGCCCAACGTGGGCAACTGGTGACCCACAACCGTGCCCGACACTCCTGCCTCCCCGCCTCGCACTCGGGCAGGCTTTCGGGTGGGCCTTCGGGGGTGCTTGCGCGTGGGATTCTGGGTGGCCATCGCCGGCGTGGGCATCCTCAGCCTGCTTCCGGTCGCGCAACTGCCGGCCATTTCGGCATCGATTTGGGACAAAGCCCAGCATGCGCTGGCCTTCATGGGTCTGGCCCTGCTCGGCTTGTGGGCCCAGCCGGCGCGCCGGCCAGAAACGCTGCTTGTGGCGCTGTTGGCCTATGGGGTGGCCATCGAGTGCGCGCAGGCCTTCAGCGGCTGGCGACAAGGCGAGGTGGCCGACGCACTGGCCGATGGGGCGGGCCTCATCCTGGGGTGGGCGATCTGGCGAGCCTGGCGTCGGCAATGAGCGAGCACCCCAGCGAGGCGGCCACGATCGCCACGGCCACCGGCCCCAGGGCGTGATAGCCCATGGCGCCCACCACCCAGGCCCCCAGAACTGCGCCCAGGGCCTGCCCGCCGTAGAGGCTGGAGGTGTTCAGCGCGATCGAGGCTGAGGCCAGACTCGGGGCGGACTGCGCCAATCGCGCCTGTTGCGATGAGGTGAAGGCAAAGTTCCCCAGGCCCCAGACCAGGATGGCCACGGCCACCGCCCATGCCGACTGCAGCCAACTCAAGGCCAAACACCACAGCACCAGGCCCAGCAGCACCAACCCCAGGGAGCCCCAGGCGCCACGGTCCAGGCCGATGCGCTGAACCCAACGCGACAGAACGATGTTGCCGGTCAGCCCGCTGATGCCCATCAATGCCATGAGCGCCGCCTGCAAGGCGGGGTCGGCGTCGATGCCCTCGCGCAGCGCTGCCGTGATGTAGCCGATGACGGCGAAGTGCCCGGTGCACCATCCCATGGTGGCCAACAGCACCCAGCGCAGCCGCGCATTGGCCATCACCTGGCCCCAGGAGCCCAGGGAGAGCGCGGCAACCGGCAGGCCCGGGGGAATCGCGCGCCAGACGATGGCTGCGGAGGCCAAGCCCAGGCCCGCCACCGCAGCAAAGCTCGCGCGCCAACTGATCATGTCGGCCAGCAGGTTGCCGATGGGCATGCCCAGGACCGAGGCGAGTGACCAGCCCACGAAGGCGCTGGTGACCGCCGTGGCGCGGTGCTGCACTGCCACCATCTGCGACAACGCGGCGGCCACCTGGGGCGTGAACACCGCCGCGCCCAGCACAGAGACGGGGCGCAGCCATGAAAGCGCAAGGAAATCGGGCGCAATCGCGCAAGCCGCATGCCCCAGCGCCAAGACGACCAGCGAGCCCGCCAGCAGATGGCGCCGGTCCACGCGCGATGTGAAGGCCGCCAGCAATGGAGCACCCAAGCACATCGCCAGGGCGGCCACACCCAGCAAGGTGCCGGCCAGCGGCACCGAAACCGCAAGGTCCTGCGCCAGCAGGTCCAGCATGCCGGGCACCACCAGCACGCCGCAACCCACCACGAAATTGCCGAAAAAGGCCGCGGCAATCGCTGAACGGGTGGCTTGGGGAATCAACGGATTGGGCTGGGGAGGATCGACAGACATCTTAAGCGCGGCGCCCGGCTCCGAGGGGGGAGTCCCATAATGCGTCGGCGATGAACGAACGCTTGACCCCGCGCTGGGCCCTGCTGCTGACGATTCCGCCGCTGATGTGGGCGGCCAACGCCGTGGTGGGTCGCCTGATGATCGACCAGGTGCCGCCGCTGATGCTCAACCTCATGCGCTGGGGCGTCGCCCTGGCCTTCCTGCTGCCGTTGGGATGGCATGCGATCCGCACGCCACAGCAGCGCGCCCTGCTTTGGGAGCGGCGCGGTTGGCTGGCGGTCATCGGGCTGCTCGGCGTGGGCATCTACAACGCGCTGCAGTACGCCGCGCTGGCCACCTCAACGCCGCTCAACGCAACCCTGATTGCCGCCAGCACCCCGCTGTGGATGCTGGCCGTGGGCGCGACATTCTTCGGCCAGGCTTTGACCACGAGAAATCTGGCCGCTGCAACGCTCTCGTTGGCCGGGGTTTGGGTGGTGGTGTCTCGCGGCTCGCCTTGGCAATGGCTCGAGTTGGAACTGGTGGCCGGCGATGCGATGATGATCGTGGCCTCGGTGGCCTGGAGCATCTACAGCTGGCTGTTGGCCAAGCCGCCGGCAGCCTTGGCCACCGGCGTTCCCAAGCCGGGCCAGGACTGGGCGGGCTTTCTGCTGGTCCAGACCCTCTTTGGCATCGGCTGGGCCGCCACCGCCGCGGCGGTGGAGCAGGCAGTCTGGCCGGCGCCGATCTCCTGGTCGCTCGAAGTTGCCGCCGCCGTGCTCTTCGTCGCGATCTGCCCGTCCATCCTGGCCTACCGCTTCTGGGGCATGGGCGTGGCCCACGTGGGGCCCGCCATCACCTCGTTCTTCGGCAACCTGTGCCCCCTTTTTGCCGCCCTGCTGCAGACGGCGGCCCTGGGCGAATGGCCGCAGCCGCATCATGGGCTGGCCTTTGCGCTGATCATCGGGGGTATCGCGGCATCGTCCGTTCAACGACCGCAGTCCCCCGACCGCCGGATCTGACATGAGGTGTCCCCACACCGTCAGGCCAAACCACCACCGTCTCGCCGGAGAACCCGCCGCATGAACCAAGCCGACTTCGACTGTCTCGTCCCGCCCGGAGGGTTGGATCGCCGCTGTTTCGCCCGAGCCGCCCTGGGTGCAGGCATCGCCGCGGCCGCCGGCCCGGTGGTGGCGCAAACCGCGATCAAGACACCCACCCGCGGCCTGACCGTGGGCGAGGTGACGATAGCCTCGGGTGGCTTCAAGCTTCCGGCCTACCGGGCCGCGCCCGAGGGCGTGCGCAAAGCCCCGGTCGTGCTGGTGGTCAGTGAGATCTTCGGTGTGCACGAGTACATCGCCGATGTGACCCACCGCCTGGCCCAGGCCGGGTACTTCGCGATTGCGCCGGAACTGTTTGCCCGCGCAGGGGACCCTCAGTCCTACGGCGAAATCGCCAAGCTGATCGCCGAGATCATCATGAAGACTCCCGACGCCCAGGTGATGAGTGACCTGGACGCCTGCCTGGACTGGGCGCATTCACAAGGCGCCGACACTTCGCGTTCGGCCGTGACCGGGTTTTGCTGGGGCGGCCGGATCACCTGGCTGTACTCGGCACACCAACCCCGGCTCAAGGCTGCGGTGGCCTGGTACGGACGCCTGGTGGGCACACCCAGCGCGGCCTGGCCGTCGCATCCCATCGATCACGCCGCTCAATTGCGTGCGCCCGTGCTCGGGCTGTATGGGGGCAAGGACGAGGGCATCCCCCTGGCCTCGGTCGATCGGATGAAAGCGGCGTTGCAGCAGGGCGGCGCGGCCGCTCGACGCAGCGAGTTCGTCATTTACCCGGAGGCGCCCCACGCGTTTCATGCCGACTACCGTCCCACCTATCGCCGCGACGCCGCCGAGGATGGCTGGCGGCGCTGCTTGGAGTGGCTCAAGGTGAACGGGGTGGGGTGAGCGTTCGCACAGGCGTCGGGGGTCTTGGATGTGCGAAGGAGGATGGTGGGCCCTGTAGGATTCGAACCTACGACCAACGGATTAAGAGTCCGCTGCTCTACCAACTGAGCTAAGAGCCCCCAGATTTTGGCCAAGCGGGTCACGTCAACGTGACACTTGGTGGGTCGTGCAGGATTCGAACCTGCGACCAACGGATTAAAAGTCCGCTGCTCTACCGACTGAGCTAACGACCCTCGGTCCGCAAAGCCTTAAATTCTAGCCCGAATCGGCCAGGATCTGGCGCATGCACTCGCCGGCGGCGGCCATGCCGAAACTGGCCGTGACCACCACGCTGGACCCATAGCCATGGCAGCTGAGGTCACCACTGAGGCTTTCACAAGCCTGCAGGCCCTCAGGCGGCTTGGGCTGCAACACGCGCTCCTTGGAGTAGACGCAGCGCAAGCCGGTGGCGCCATGGGGCGGCATGGAGCCGTCGCGTCGAAGCCGCCGGCGCAGGGCCGCCAGCAGCGGATCGTTCGTCACGGCGGCCAGGTCATCCACATGCACACCATGCGCCATCTGCTTGCCGCCGGCGGCGCCGACACACACCAGCCTGGCCCCCGTGCGCAGCGCCCAGGCGGCCATCGCCGCCTTGGCAGTCGACTGGTCACAGGCGTCAATCACCAGATCCACCGCCTGCGGCAGCACCGAGGGCCAGTTCTCGGGCGTGGCGAACTCTTCCACCGCCTCCACCCGACAGGCGGGATGGATCTCTGCCACCCGCTGGCGCAGAGCCTGCACCTTGGAAAGCCCGATGGACTGCACCGTGGCCTGCAGCTGCCGGTTGATGTTGGAAGTCGAGACATGGTCCAGGTCCAGCAGAACCAGCTGCGCCACGCCGCTGCGGGCCAAGGCCTCCACCGCCCAGGAACCAACCCCTCCGACGCCGACCACGGCCACACTCGCAGACCGAAGGCGCTCGTAGCCGCGCTGGCCATGGAGCCGCTTCAGGCCGCCGAAGGCCCTCTCCTCATCCAAGACGGGATGGCTCAGCGTCTGCTTCACACCATGCGCTCGATGCGCCAGGCCTGCCACCGCAGACCCAGCACGGCACCGAGGATGATGAAGGCCAATGCGATGAAACTGCCCAACGCAAGCGTTGAAACGCCGCTGAGCCCCTGCCCAACCGTGCAGCCCATGGCTGTGACGCCTCCAACGCCCATGAGCACCGCGCCGACAAGATGGTTCGCAAGGTCCTCGGTGCTCCTGAACGACTCCCAGCGAAGGCTGCCGCTGCGCCAGGCCATCAGCCAGGCGCCCAGGATCACGCCGGGAACGGTGACGATGCCCAAAGTCAGCACCTTGCTCTTGTCACTGAAGTAGGTCAGCCAATCCACCACATAGCCCACCGGGCCGACAAAGGTGAAAGACTCCATCCCCTTGGAATTCGTGGCCAGCACCACCGACTCGAGCGTTTCGGGGTGCTCGGCCACGAAGCCCAGCACTCCGGAAACCCACCACAAGCCGGCCGTGGCCGCGCCGATCCCCAGCCCACCGACCAGGACTTCAGCACTGCGTCCCTCCTGCCGGGCCACAGCCCAGGCCACGAGGCCGCCGCCCAGAAGCAGCCCGGCCCACAGGGCGCCTTGGGCCACGCTGATGCCTGCCGCTGCGGCCAACACAGCGCTGAGGTGCTGGCCACCCGATATGCTGAAGGCTGTGGTGTCCAGCCACTGCACCCGCGCCACTCCCACCACGCCGCGCATCGCAGCCAGGGCAGCGATGGCCATCACGGCAAAGACAACCAGCGACTTGAGATTGCCGCCGCCGATGCGAACCAATGTCTTGCTGCCGCAGCCCGAGGCCAGAACCATGCCCACACCGAACATCAGTCCGCCCAAGGCCAGAGAAAGCCAGGGCACGCGGGCCTGGGTGTAGAAGGTGCGCGAAGGATCGATCCATCCCGCGGCCACCATGCCGTTGAAACCCAACATGGCCACGCCGATGGCCAACGCCCACATGCGCATGCGACTCCAGTCGCCGACATTGAGGATGTCGCTGACCGCACCCATGGTGCAGAAATGGGTCTTCTGCGCGATGGCGCCGAAAGCCACCGACAAGGCCAAGGTGGCCCACAGCACCTGCTGGCCCAGTGCCAGCACATCCAGGTTGGGCAGGGCGTCTGAAGCCATGGGTCAGCGAAGGGCCGCCAGTCGCTCCCGAGCGGCCTTGGCCGCCTCGGTGGCAGGGTGAGCCTTGATCAGCTCGGCCAATGTCGATCGCGCCGCCTTGGTGTCCTTCATCTCGATCTGGCAGTTGGCGATGGCCAACAGCGCCTCACCGGCGCGCGGGTGGCTCGCCGCGGCGGCCGTCACCCGGAACGCCGCAATGGCGCCCCTGTAGTCCCGCTTTCCGTACAGGGCATTGCCCAGCCAGAACTGCGCCGACTCGGCATACCCGGTCGATGGCCAACGGCGCAGGAATGCGGTCAGCGACGCCGCAGCGGCGTCGAAGTCTCCGGCACGAAGCTGTGCCAAGGCATCCTCGTAGGCACGCCGCTCCCGCGGGTCAGCCACGAATTCGCGGCCGTCAACCGAAACCTTGGCAGGCTCAAGCTGGCGCAAGCGCTCATCGGACTGCGCCACGAGGTCACGCTGCTTGCGCTGAAGCTCAGCCAACTCTCGGGAGAGCTGCTCCTGTGCGCCACGGCTTGAGGCCAGCTCCCCCTTGGCCTGGTCAAGCTGGCTGTTGAGATCCAGCAGGGCCTTGCGCAGGGATTGGATCTCATCGCCCTGAGCCTTCAGGGCTTCGGCCAAAGCCCTGATCGACTCGGCCTGGGATTGAATGTCCCTGGCCTGCGCCTGGGACTTCGCATCGGATTGCCCCAGCCGTTGCCTCAACTCGAGAATGGCCTTGCGGGCTTCGTCGTCCGAGAAGAGCGAGGCCCCGACCGGTTGGCCCGCAAGCGCAGCCAGCCCCAAGCCCAGAAACACGGCGCTCCGCAACGCGGCGCCGCACAAACCACGCCCCCGGGCCAGACGCATCTCAGCGGTCCTTGAGCTCTGCCCGCCGGTTCTTGGCCCACGCGGCTTCGTCCGAGCCGGCCACAGCGGGTCGCTCCATGCCGAAGCTCACCGGCTCCAGCTGTTCGGCCTTGGCGCCCAGCAGCGTGAGCGCCCTGACCACCGACTCGGCCCGACGCTGCCCCAGGGCCAGGTTGTACTCCCGGCTGCCTCGGTCATCGGTGTGGCCTTCAACCGTCATCTTCAACGAGCCGTTGCCGCTGAGGCGGCGGGCATGACCGTCAATCACCGGACGCGCATCCTCGCGCACCACGACACTGTCGAAGTCGAAGTAGACGACCCGGGCCAGCGCGTCGGTGGCCGATGCGCGGCTGCTGAGATTAACGGTGGCCACCGACGAGGGCGTGGCTGCGGGAGCCGTCGGCGCCGCGGCCGCACCCTCGGCACCGCTGCCGGCGCGCCGATCTTCCACCGGCACCTTGCTTTCGTCCAAATTCACTCGTGAAGCGCAACCGGCCAGCCCGAGCAGGGCAGCCGCAGCCAAAAGCGTCGCCCAACGGGCCATGGGAGTGAAGGTGTTGTTCATGCGTGTTCTCTGCGTGTGGGGCTGAAACTCTTCAGGGGGCGGCCGTGCCTAGCGACCGAAGGGTCCCCAGGCGGGCTCTCGGATGTCCGACCCGGAAGCCGCCAGTCGAGCCTTGATTTTACCGTCCAGCGTCGTGGTCATCAGCCACTCGCGACCTTGAGCGCGCGTGTTGTAGACAATCAGTCGCCCATTGGGGGCAAAGCTCGGGCTTTGGTCGTCCGTGGAATCGGTGATCGCCACCGCACCGCCGCCTCCATCGAGGGTCTGGACCATGAGTCGAAAAGCACCGCCCTGGCGACCGATGAAGGCCATGTGGCGGCCATCCGGGCTGATGGCCGGGCTCAAGGCCTGGGAAACACCAAAGGTCACACGCTCGGCGGCCCCACCCTCGGCAGCCATCCGATACACCTGGGGGCTGCCGCCACGGTCACTCACGAAGTAGATCGACCGGCCGTCGGGCGTGAAGGTCGGCTCGGTGTCGATGCTCGCGCTGGAGGTCAGACGCTTGAGCCCTCCGCCATCGCGGCCGATCGAATAGAGCTGGGAACCGCCCCCCTGGGAAAGGGTCAGCGCCAAGCGGCTGCCATCGGGCGACCATGCGGGAGCGCTGTTGCTGCCCCGGAAATTGGCCACCTCTCGGCGCTGGCCGGACGCCACCGAGTGGGTCCAGACCACCGCCTTCTGGGATTCGAAGGAGACATACGCGATCTCACGACCGTTGGGCGCCCACGCCGGGGAGATGATGGGCTCGTCGCTGTTGAGCATCACCTGCGCGCCCTCGCCATCGGCGTCGGCCACGCGCAGCTGGAACCGCTTGCCGATGCGCGTCACATAACAGATGCGCGTGGCGAAAACGCCCTTCTCTCCGGTCAGGCGTTCGTAGATCTGGTCCGAGATCTGGTGGGCCGCCAGCCGAAGATCGGCGGGCGCAACGGCCAGGCTGCCGGCGTCATGCCGCGTCGCCTTGAGCACATCCCAAAGCCCAAAGCGCACATCGAAGCGCCCATCGGCCAGCCTTGTCAGGGAGCCCCCGACCAGGGCATCGGCACCTCGGCTGCGCCAGGGCCCCATCTCCGGCAAGCCACTGTCGTCGATCACCGAGGCGGCTTCGATGCGCCGGAACTGGCCGCTGCGCTCCAGATTGGCCATGATGATGGCACTCACAGCCTGGGGCGAAGATTCCTCGCCGCGGAAGCGGGCCACCGCAATCGGCAACTGGGTGGCGCCGACACCGCCGATTTCGACGCGGAATTGAGCCCCGGCGAGCGATGGGATCGCCCAGCCGGCACCCATCGCCAACACGATGCGCCGACGGCTGAGGCCCTCCGGGGGGCTCAGCCCCGCCGAGCATGGGTCGGCCGCCCGCAGGCTGTCTCGCTCGATCGCGGCGTTATGCGGTGTCTTCATCGTTCCCGATTGTAGGCAGGGGCACCCGCGATAATCGTGGGTCTGCCCAAGCCCCCGACGATGACCGAGCCCACGGACCCCAAGCACGCCTCCGCGCCCACGCAGGGTTGGCGCCAGCGCGCCCGGCGCCTTGCGCCACACGCCCGAGGGTCCATGCCCGGCCTGTGGGCGGCTCTGGCGGCCGCCGCTGTCGGCGCCTTGACCGAGCCCATGATCCCGGCGCTGCTCAAACCGCTGCTCGACGACGGATTCGGCGCCCACGGGCGGTGGCCGCTTTGGGTCGTGCCGTTGGCGTTGCTTGGGCTCTTCCTCGTCAGGGGAATCGCGAGCTTCACCGCCAACTACGCGCTGGCCTGGTCGATCAACCGCTGCATCCTGCAGCTGCGGACCGCGCTGTTCGATCGGCTGCTCAATGCATCCCCCGGGCTCTTCGGCCGCCAAAGCGCCAGTTCACTGACCAACACGGTTGTGTACGAGACCCAACAGGGAGCCGGCCAGCTCGGCAGCGCGATCCTGGGAATCGTGAAGGACGGCCTGACCATTGCCGCACTGCTGGCCTACCTGCTTTGGCTCAACTGGGCGCTGACTCTGATGGTGCTGCTGCTGGCGCCGGCCGTGGCTGCGGTCATGCGCACCGTTTCGCGCCGCCTCAGGCGGCTGGCCGTGGCCGGCCAGGAGGCCACGGATCGGCTGGCTTATGGGGTGGAGGAGAACGTCCTGGCTTGGCGCATCGTGCGACTCCACGCGGCCCAGGAGGAGCAGCGCCGGCGATTCCTTTCCCAAAGCCAGTCCCTCAGAAGGCTGATGCTGAAGTCGGCAGCCGCCAGCGCCGTCAGCTCGCCGCTGACGCAGATGCTGGCTGCCGTGGCTCTTTCGGGAGTCATCACCGCGGCGCTTTGGCAACAGGGGCAGGGCACGGTGGGCGGGTTCGTCGCCTTCATCACCGCCATGCTGCTCCTTGTGGCCCCGCTGAAGCATCTCTCGGATGCCGCAGCGCCACTGGCCCGAGGCATGGCTGCGGT
Source organism: uncultured Rubrivivax sp. (assembly GCA_964475695.1). GTDB lineage: Bacteria > Pseudomonadota > Gammaproteobacteria > Burkholderiales > Burkholderiaceae_C > RFTU01. Next base: position 1,256 of record CAYYYC010000025.1, on the reverse strand, counting down.
GGAGCGCGCACTGGACCTCCTGGATCAGTGCCCGCCCGAAAGCGGCGGGACGCACCGGCCAGGCCAAGGAGAGCGGGCGCAGGGTGACATTGAGCTGGACTGCGTCAGCCTGAGCTATCGCCCGCAAGGTCCGCCGGCGCTTGATTCGGTCAGCCTTCGGGTGGCACCGGGCCAGACCTTGGCTCTGGTGGGTCCGTCCGGCTCGGGCAAGTCATCGCTCGTGCAGCTTCTGCCTCGATTCCTGGAGCCCACGGGCGGCCAGATTCGCCTGGACGGCGTGGCGCTTTCGGATTGGGATCTCGCCGGTCTGCGCGATCAGTTCGCGCTGGTGAGTCAGGATGTGGTTCTCTTCAACGACAGCATCGCAGCCAATGTGACTCTCGGGCTTGCCAGCCCTGGCGATGACCAGGGCACCCGCAGCCGCATCAGACAGGCTTTGGACAGCGCCAACCTGCTCGACTTCGTGGACTCGCTGCCCCAGGGGATCGACACGCCTGTGGGCCACAACGGCGCACGGCTGTCTGGCGGGCAGCGTCAGCGACTGGCGATTGCTCGGGCCCTCTTCAAGGATGCCCCAGTGCTCATCCTCGATGAAGCCACCTCGGCATTGGACAGCGAGAGCGAGCGCGCGGTTCAGGCTGCTTTGGACCGACTGATGCAGGGCCGCACCACGATCGTGATTGCGCACCGTCTGTCGACTGTCGAGCACGCGGACCGAGTGGCGGTTCTCGAGGGCGGGCGTCTGGTGGAGGATGGAACCCCGGCCGACCTTCTGTCCAGAAATGGCCTCTACGCCCGCCTGCATGCCCTGCAATTCCGAGCCTCACCGCTTTCGCCCGCGGCGCAGCCAGCAGCGGCCACCGCCCCACCGGACCAGGAGAACTGGACATGAGCAACAACCCAAGCCCCCCGATCAGCCGCTGGCCGGTTCCGTCGGTGGCGGATCTTCCCGAAGACCTCAAGGCGAGGATCCTCGAGGTTCAGGCCAAAGCCGGATTCGTGCCCCATGTCTTCCTGGCGCTGGCCCACCGGCCGGACGAACTGCCCGCGTTCCTGGCCTACCACGATGCGCTCCTGCTCAAGCCTGAGCTGCCTGCCAGGGATGACGGCACGCCACGCGGCCTGTCCAAGGGCGAGCGTGAAATGATCATCGTGGCCACGTCCGGCGCGAACAATTGCCTCTACTGCGTCGTGGCCCACGGCGCGATCCTGCGCGTCTACGAGAAGAAGCCGCTGCTGGCTGATCAGATCGCGGT
>CAYYYC010000024.1:0-16207 GCA_964475695.1 uncultured Rubrivivax sp. | reverse complement strand
CGATCGACGAGGCCTTCGAGAAGGCCAAGAAGCTGCAATAAGGAGCCTCGATGGCAACGATCCATGTCGATGTGGTTTCGGCCGAGGAGAACATCTTCTCGGGCGAAGCCAAGTTCGTCGCGCTGCCTGGCGAGGACGGCGAACTGGGCATCATGCCGCGCCACATTCCGCTGATCACCCGCATCCGTCCAGGGGCCGTCCGCATCGAGCGGGCCGACACCGGGGAGGAGGAGTTCGTCTTCGTGGCCGGCGGGATTCTGGAGGTTCAGCCCCATCGCGTCACAGTGCTGGCCGACACGGCCATCCGTGGCCATGATCTGGACGAGGCCAAGGCCAATGAAGCCAAGAAGCTGGCCGAGGAGGCGATGAAGAACGCCAAGAGCGACATCGATTTTGCCGCCGCCCAAAGCGAGTTTGCCGCCATGGCTGCGCAGTTGGCCGCGGTTCGGAAGTTTCGCAAGAAGTAGCGCCTACAGCGGTCAACGGCAATGAGCCTGCCCGGCGACTGTTGGGCGGGCTCTTTTTCCATCCGCCGCGGCTCGGGGCCCCGGGCCGGGGTCACCGTGGTCGTTGGGGGCTGATAATTCCGCGAAGAGGAGACAGTGCCCATGAGCACCACGGCTTACGCCAACGACCAGTTCCTGCGCGCCTGCCTGCGACAGCCCACGGATCACACGCCAGTGTGGCTGATGCGCCAGGCCGGCCGCTACCTGCCCGAGTACAACGCCACCCGCGCGCGCGCCGGCAGTTTCATGGGGCTGGCCACCAGTCCCGATTTCGCCACCGAAGTGACGCTGCAACCCCTGGATCGCTACCCCCTCGACGCGGCGATCCTGTTCTCCGACATCCTGACGGTTCCCGACGCCATGGGGCTGGGCCTGAGTTTTGCGGCGGGCGAGGGTCCTCGCTTCGCCAAGACGGTTCGCGAAGAAGCCGATGTGGCCGCCTTGGCGGTGCCTGACATGGACAAGCTTCGCTATGTGTTTGACGCGGTGGCCTCGATCAGGCGCGCCTTGACCCTGCCCGACGGGCGCAGCCGCGTGCCTCTGATCGGTTTTTCCGGAAGTCCCTGGACCCTGGCCTGCTACATGGTCGAAGGCGCCGGCAGCGAGGACTACCGCCATGTCAAGAGCCTGATGTATCGGCGCGCAGACCTGATGCACCGCATCCTGACGATCAATGCGCAGGCCGTGGCTGCCTATCTCAATGCCCAGCTCGACGCCGGCGCGCAGGCCGTCATGACTTTCGACAGCTGGGGCGGTGTGCTGGCCGACGGCGCCTTTCAGGCGTTCAGCCTGGCCTACACCCGCGAGGTGGTTTCCAAGCTCAAGCGCCGGCAGTTGGGCCAACCGGTGCCGGTGATCGTCTTCACCAAGGGCGGCGGCCAATGGCTCGAGGCCATTGCCGAGTGTGGCGCCGATGTCGTGGGGCTCGATTGGACGACCGATCTCGCGGCGGCTCGGCGGCGGGTGGACGACCGGGTGGCCCTGCAGGGCAACATTGATCCGATGGTGCTCTTCGGTGGCGAGGCGGCCGTGCGCCAGGAGGTTCGGCGCACCCTGGAGCGCTTTGGCGCGGCGCGTCGCGCCGATGGGGCCATGGGCGGCCATGTGCTCAATCTCGGACACGGCCTGAACCAGCACACCCCACCCGAGGCTGTGGCCGCATTGGTGGACGAGGCCCACGCCGTGTCGGTCAGGATGCGAGGCTCTTGATGGTCTTGTGGGCGCTCACTCGCGTGGGCGCTGTTGAAAACGCGAGAGTCGGCCCGTCCCCAGACTCGGGGCTTGGGCAGGCACCCCGAGCCTGACTTATCCCCACGCTGACGCGTCCAGCGAAATGTCATGCCCTTGCGTCACGTTTTTCGGACGGATCACCAAGATGTGGCTAAGTCATTGATTCCTCGTGCCATGTCCGCAGACATCAGGGTGAGGCGAGTCAAGACGGTCTTGGACTGCCCGCCGGCGTGGACCCGGTTCCATCGTTTTGTCCCCAAACTTATCCACAGGCTGAGTGGGCAATTCGGGAAATCCGATCCCAATCAAGATGTTACAGACTGTGGCTGAGGTGAAGTCTTCCGAGCCACCCCGTGAGCCCATGGTTCCGCCTGCGCCGCTGATGCTGTCAGTGCTGGTTGACCTGCCCCAGCACAGCGGCCTGGGTGCGCCCCTGAGCTACCTGCATGACAGGTCGTTGGCGCCGGGAACTCTGGTCATGGCCCCCTTGGGGCGGCGCGAAGTCCTGGGAATCGTGTGGGACCCGCCGGGCCCACACCAGCCATTGGGGCGCGATGGCGGTGCGGGAGCAACGCTCAGGCCGCTGAGCGCGGTTTTCCATGGGCTGCCGCCGCTCAATGAGAACTGGCGCCGCCTGGTGGCCTTTGCCGCAGACTACTATCAGCGCGGGTTGGGTGAGATGGCGCTTTCGGCGCTTCCGCCTGAGCTGCGCAAGTCCAGCGCAGCCTCACTGGCGCGGCGCTGCCAGCGGCTGCACAAGGCGGGCGCCGATGCTGCAGGCCGGACCCGTCAAGACCCGGTGCCACCGCTGACATCCGAGCAGGCCCTGGCCTTGAGCGCTCTGCGCTCCGAAATGGCCCAGGCGCAGCGTGCGGCCCTGCTGCACGGCGTGACCGGCAGCGGCAAGACCGAGGTTTACCTTCAGATGGCGCAGGAGGTTCTGGCCCAGGGAAGGCAGGTCCTGATCATGGTGCCGGAGATCAACCTCACGCCGCAGCTTGAGGCGCGCCTGCAGGAGCGCTTTTCCGGGCATCACCTGGCCTGCCTCCACAGCGGGCTGACACCGGCCCAGCGCATCAACCATTGGCTTCAGGCGCACCTGGCCACAGCCGACCTGCTGTTGGGAACGAGGATGTCGGTGATGGCCTCGCTGCCCAGGCTGGGCCTGATCATCGTCGACGAGGAGCATGACGCTTCGTACAAGCAGCAGGAAGGCGCGCGCTATTCGGCCCGCGATCTGGCGGTGTACCGCGCGCGTCTGGAAGGCATTCCGGTGGTCCTGGGCTCTGCAACGCCGTCCCTGGAGTCATGGCACAAGGCCAAGCTCGGGCGGTATCGGTGGGTGAGCATGCCCTCGAGGGTTGGGGCGGGCCCACTGCCGGCGGTGGACGTGGTGGACATGAGCCGACAGCCGCGCGGGGGGGCTGCAGGCGAAAGCCTCTCGACGGCCCTCATCGCCGCGGTCCAGGAGCGAATCGATCGCGGTCAACAGAGCCTTCTGCTGCTCAACCGCCGCGGCTACGCGCCCGTGATTCATTGCGGCGCCTGCCAGTGGAAAAGCGCGTGCGCCCACTGCAGCGCCTGGCAGGTGTTCCACAAGACTGACCGCAGCCTGCGTTGCCACCACTGCGGCGCAGCCCAACGGGTGCCCAGGGCCTGTCCCTCGTGTGGCAACCTGGATCTCACGGCGCTGGGGCGCGGCACCGAGCGCCTCGAAGAGCAGTTGGCCCCGCTGCTGAGAGCCGGCCCGTCGGGCCCGCCGCGCATTCTGCGCATCGACGCCGACACCACCCGCAAAGCCGGTTCGCTGCGAGCCCAGCTCGCCCAAGTGCACGAAGGCCAGGTCGATGTGCTGATCGGCACCCAGATGGTGGCCAAGGGGCATGACTTCAGGCGCATGACCCTGGTGGCGGCCGTCAACCCGGACGCAGCCCTGTTCAGCAGCGACTTCCGCGCACCCGAGCGGCTGTTTGCCCTGCTGATGCAGGCTGCGGGCCGGGCCGGCCGTGACCCGGGGCAGGCTGCGCACAGCCGGATGCTCATCCAGACGGCCCATCCTTCGCATCCCCTGGTGCAGGCGCTGCGTCGGCACGACTATGAATCCTTCGCCCAGGCCCAGATGCTGGAGCGCCAGACGGTGGGCCTGCCACCCTTCAGCCATTTGGCCATGCTGCGCGTGGAGGCGCGCACGGTGGCAGCGGCGCAGGCCTTCCTGGACGATGCCGCCGGGTTGGCCAGGCAGGCCCTGATCGACCAGATCGGCGACGGCCAGACGCTGACGGTCTATCCGGCCGTTCCCGCCCCGATGGCCCGGGTGGCTGATCTTGAGCGTTGGCAGATGCTGCTGGAATCCGCTTCCCGGCCACAGCTGCAGGCGCTGCTCAGGCGTTGGTCACCGGAGATCACCGAGCTTCGTCAGACGCACCGGGGGGTTGTGCGGTGGGCCCTGGATGTCGACCCAATGGCGATATGAGCCTGGCCCTGCTGGCCCTGATGCGGATTGCGCCTCACGCCGCACTGCCGGGCTGCAGCCCAAAACCCCAGGCCCACAGCGCAAAGCTCAGGAAGGCCAATGCCGTGGAGCCCAGGATGATGCGTGCCACCAGGCCGCTGTCGGCCCGGTAGCGCTCGGCCAGGAGTGAGACATTGCTGGCACTGGGCAAGGCCGAGACCAGGGTGATCGCAGCGATCTGCAGATCACTCAGAGCAGCGCCGTGGGCTCGCGCCAACAGCGCGGCACCGAGAACCAGGCCCGGGTGCAGCACCAGCTTGATGGCCACCACCACGCTCAGCAACGGCGCGGAGAGTGTTCCCGATGGCGCGACCCGGCAGCGGTAGAGAATCGCGCCCAGGGTGAACAACGCCACGGGACTGGCCGCATCGGCCAGCATGCCCACGACGCTGTCCACGGGCCCCAGCAGGCGCATGCCCGTCGCCGACATGAAGCCGCCCACGGCGATGGCCCAGGGCAGGGGGTTGTGCAGTGGCGCTCTGATGGCGGCTGCGAAGGCTGAGCCCGTGCCTGGCATCGATCCCCCCGCCGCCTGAGACGCACCCGATGACCCCCGTTGGGCCAGCGCCAGACAGGCCGAAGTCGTCAGGAAGATGTCCACCAACAAGGTACAGATCACTGGCCCGGCAGCCCCTGGACCCAGCAGCGCCACCAGCAGCGGCACCCCGACGAAGCCGGAATTCGGAAAGGCCGCCACCAAAGCGGCAAATGAGGCGTCCCGGGTACCTGCTCCCAGCAGACGAGCCGCCCCCAAGGCCAAAGCCACCACTGCAGCGGCACAGGCCAGATAAAGCCCGCTGATCACCGGGTCAAGCAACTCGCCCAGCGGGGTATTCATGCCAAAGCGCAGCAGCATGCAGGGCAGCGCGAAGAACAGCACGAAGCTGTTGAGCCCCGGGATGGCCGCCAACGGCAGCCAGCCCCGCTGGGCTGCCAGATAGCCGGCAAGAATCAGCGCGAAAAAAGGAATGGTGACGGCCAGAATCGACTGCATGGCCCCGGCAGTATCGCAAGCCCAATGGCGCATCGCTCCCCGGTGCGTCTGATCACCGCAAAGAGCCTTTTCGTCGCATCCCCTCAGGGCCCAGGCCCGGGCTGCATTAGCATGACGCGGTTGAACGAATCGACACCAGGAGCCCCACCCCATGACCGATGAGCCGATGAACACCGAGAGATCTTCCAGGCTTCGAAGGGGCTGGCGCCAAGTCGTGCGGGTTCTTGACGCCCTTCAGACTGGCGCTCGGCGATTGCTGGTCGTGGGGGCCCTGATCGGCTTGACCGCGGGCATCGTCACCGGCATCAGGGCCGCAAGCCCCCCGGCTCTGCTGGACCGCACCGCGCTCGTGCTTGATCTCAAGGGCCCATTGCGTGAACAGGCTGCCGGAGGCCTGCGCGACTCGGTGCTTGCGCAGCTCGGCGGCGAGTCACCTGATCAGGTTCGCTTGCGCGATGTGCTTGCCGCGCTCGATCACGCACAGCGTGATCCCAAGATCACTCGGGTGCTGCTCAAGCTGGATGACTTTGGCGGTGCCGGACTTTCATCGCTTCGGGAAGTGGCTCAGGCCCTGGAGCGGGTCAAGGCTTCCGGAAAGCCCGTGGTGGCGTGGGGCCACAACTGGGATCAGCGGGCCTACTACCTCGCGGCTCACGCCAGCGATGTTTGGCTGCATCCCATGGGCATGGTTCTTGTCGAGGGCTTTGGCCGGCAGCGCAACTACTACAAGGAGGCCTTGGACAAGATCGGCATCCAAGCCAATGTCATCCGGGTGGGCAAGTACAAGAACGCCGGCGAGCCCTTCTTTGCCAGCGGGCCCTCCAAGGAGACTCTCGAGAGCGAGGCGCATGTCTATGAGGCGCTTTGGCATCTCTACCGGCGCGCGGTCGAGCGGGCGCGCAAGCTGCCGGACGGCGCTGTTTCTGCGGCCATCGACAGCCTTCCCTCCTCCCTGTCTGCGGTGGGGGGTGATGCGGCGAAATGGGCGCTGCAGCAGAAGTGGGTTGATGCGCTCAAGACCCGCGACCAGATGAGAAAGGCGATGATCGAGGCGGGGGCGGCCGATGAGGAGAACAAGACCTTCCGTCAGGTTGCGCTGGACCAATACCTGCGACATGTCCCCCGGACACCTGTCGATGCGCCGGTGGCCGTGGTGGTTGCCGAAGGCGAGATCGGTGATGGGCAGGCCCCTGCCGGACGCGTCGGCGGCGAATCCACCTCGGCCCTCATTCGACGGGCTCGCGAGGACGACAAGGTCAAGGCGGTGGTGCTTCGGGTCAATTCCCCGGGCGGCAGCGCCTACGGTTCGGAGTTGATCCGACGTGAGCTCGAGCTCACCCGGGAGGCCGGCAAGCCCGTGGTGGTTTCCATGGGCGATGTGGCCGCCTCGGGGGGCTACTGGATTGCGATGGCTTCCGACGAGATCATCGCCGAGCCGGCCACGATCACCGGCTCCATCGGCGTGTTCGGCATGCTGCCCACGGCACAGGCGCTGATGGACAAGGCCGGGGTGCGCACGGGTGGCCACAGAACCACTTGGCTGGCCTCGGCCTACGACTTCCGCCGCGACTTGGATCCGCGTTTCGCCCAACTGGTGCAGGCCAGCATCGGCCACATCTACCAGGACTTCACCGGCAAGGCTGCCGCAGCTCGAGGCACCACCCGCGAGGCCATTGATGCGGTGGCTCAGGGCCGGATCTGGACGGGCGAACAGGCCCGCGGCCACGGCCTGATCGACCGCACCGGCTCATTGGCCGATGCGCTGCGGTCCGCCCGTGAGCGGGCCAAGCTGCCTGAGGATGCTGCGGTGCGCTACATCGAGAAGTCTCCCCCGCCCCTGGTGGAGCTGCTCAGGCGGCTGGGCCTGGACGCCAGACTCATGGCCGATCTGGGCGGATGGCTTTGGGGCCGCGCCGAAGGCGATGCCGCCCTGGGGGCGATGTCTGCTGCGCGGGCGGTGGGGCAGGCCGATGGCTTGGTGCCCGACCTTTGGTGGCTGGGCGATGTGATTGAGTCCCGACGACCCTTCGCGGCGGTCGTGCACTGCCTTTGTGCGGGCCAGCGCTAGCTGGCACGGGGCGCCCGAGCCCTGCAGGCGCTTGGCTATGATGCGGCGCTTTGCCGCCGCCCCATGGCCCTGAGTTCCACCGCGCCCGCCGTCCTCAATCACGCTCAGTTGCAGGCCATCCATCATGTGGATGGGCCTTGTCTGGTGATTGCGGGCGCCGGTTCGGGCAAGACCCGGGTGATCACCCACAAGATCGCCCGACTGTTGCAGTCGGGCCTGGAGCCGGCGCGGATTGCCGCGATCACCTTCACCAACAAGGCGGCCCAGGAGATGCGCGACCGGGCCAAGGCGCTGATCGGTGCGCGGCCAGCGGCCCTGGTCACCATCAGCACCTTCCACAGCCTGGGTGTGGCGATGCTGCGCGAGGACGGAGCATGCCTTGGCCTGAAGCCGAGCTTCAGCATTCTCGACAGCGATGATGTCCTGTCCCTGCTTCGGGACGCGGGGGCCACCACCGATGCGCGCTTGGCTCGCCAGTGGCAGTGGGCGATCAGCCTGTGGAAGAACCAGGGCCTGGACAGCGCCAAGGCGGCTGCGTTGGCCTCAGACGAGCCGCAGCGGGTCGCCGCCAGGGTGATGGCTCGCTATGAGGAGCGCCTGCGGGCCTACCAGGCGGTGGACTTTGACGATCTCATCGGAATGCCGCTGCTCCTGCTCCAAAGCCACGCCGATCAGCGGCTGAAGTGGCAGGAGCGCTACGGCCACATCCTCATCGACGAGTGCCAGGACACCAATGCAGTCCAGTACGAGTTGCTCAAGGCGCTGGTGTCACACCCTGACCCTCGTCGCGCGGCCCGTTTCACGGCTGTTGGCGATGATGATCAGAGCATCTACGGCTGGCGCGGAGCCACCATCGAAAATCTGCGGCGACTCGCCCAGGACTTTCCTCAGCTCAAGGTGATCGCGCTGGAGCAGAACTACCGCTCCACGGGCGCGATACTCAAGGCAGCCAACAATGTGATCGCCGCCAACCCCAAGCTGTTCGAGAAGCGGCTGTGGAGCGAGCTCGGCCAGGGCGAGCCGGTTGCCCTGCTGGAGTGTGACAGCGAGGAGCATGAGGCCGAGCGTGTGGTGGGCCGCATCCAGTCGCTTCGCGCCAACGGCGGGCCCCATGGGAAGCTGATGGACTTTGCCATCCTCTACCGGGCCAACCACCAGTCCAGGGCCTTCGAGCAGAAACTTCGCTCGGCGCAGATCCCCTACAAGGTCTCCGGCGGGCAGAGCTTCTTCGACAGGGCGGAAATCAAGGATCTGTGCGCCTGGCTGCGACTGCTGGTCAACCCCGAAGACGACCCTGCTTTCCTCAGGGCGATCACGACTCCCAAGCGTGGCGTTGGCCATCAGACGCTGGCCAAGCTTGGCGAGTTTGGCGCCAAGTGGCGCACCAGCCTGTTCGAGGCTATCTTCTCACCCGCCCTTGAAGCGACGATGCCTCCAAAGGCCATGGCCAGCCTGCAGGAGTTCGGCAGGCAGGTCAATGACCTGTCTTTTCGCGCGGGCCAAACCACCGGGGCCGAAGCGGCCCGGGCGCTACTGATGGACTGGCTGCAGGGCATTGGCTACGAGCAGCACCTGCACGATACCGAGGACAACGCCCGACTGGCCGCAGCGCGCTGGACCCATGTGCTCGACTTTGTGGACTGGGTCGCGCGCCGCTGTGGCGGTGAAATCGACAATCTGGGCGGCTTGACCGCCCAGACGCCCGCCCAGACGGTGCTCCAGGTGGCGCAAACCATCAGCGTGATCATCAGTCTGGCTGAGCGGGGCGATGAGCAGGATGTGGTGACCTTGTCCACCCTTCATGCCGCCAAGGGTCTGGAGTGGCCGCATGTGGTGCTGGCCGGCGTCAACGAGGGAATCCTGCCCTTCAGCAGCGAGGAAGAGCCACCCACCGCCGATCGGCTGGAGGAGGAGCGACGCCTGATGTATGTGGGTGTCACCCGGGCTCGTCAGACTTTGGCCGTCAGCACGCTGCGGCGCCGCAAGCGGGGCCGCGAGCTGGTGGCTTGTCGCCCCAGTCGCTTCATCGCGGAGATGAAGCTGCACGAAACCCCGGCCCGCGAGGACTCGCGGGAGAGGCTGCGGCGCCTGCGAGATGAGCTCCTGGCCGATGCAGCTGCGGGCCAGCCGGCCAAGGGGCGCACTACATTGCCCTGAAGACTCCCGCAAAGCTGCGGCTGACTTCAAGTTTCTGGGGATGTCCGTGCAGGGAGATCACCTGGCGCCCGCGCTCGTCGCGGGTGACCGACTTCACCGCGCCGACATTGATGATCGTGCTGCGGTGGATCTGCCAGAAGCGCTCAGGGTCCAGCTCGGCCACGAGCTCCTTGATGGGTTTTCGGATCAGCGCCTGAGAACTGGCGGTCTGCACTCGTGTGTACTTTTCATCGCTGATGAAGAACAACACATCCTGCACGGAGATCATCTGGATCGTGCTGCCACTGCTGGCCTGGATGACCTCCAGCCGAGCCGCCTTGCGGCCCGAGACCTGTGCCGACAGGGTGTTGAGCAGTCGTTGCAAGGCCGCCGGGTGCGCAGCCAGATCATCGCCCGATCGGCGGGCGGCGAGGCGTTGCCGGAGCCGCTCGACAGTGCGCTCAAGGCGTGCAGGCTGAGCCGGTTTGAGGACGTAATCCACAGCGCCGTGCTCAAACGCCTGAACCGCGTACTGGTCATAGGCGGTGATGAAGACGAGCTCTGGCGGCAGCCCTTCGTCCCCGTAGTCGAGCTGCAGGATTTCGCGCGCGGCCTCGACTCCATTGAGGCCGGGCATGCGGATGTCGAGGAAGACCGCGTCCGGGCGCAGGCCGCGCACCAGCTCAACCAACTCTTCGCCGTTGCGGGCCTCAGCCGCCATCTGCGCATCGGGCCAGGCTTGGCTCACCCGAAGGCGCAGCTGCTCCCGCATGAGCCGCTCATCGTCGGCGATGATCAGCCGCGGCAATCCTGGGTTCCCGCTCACGAGGGCTGGCGGCTGCGCTGCACCAGCCACCAGATCAGTCCGGCGACGATCAGGACAGGAGCCATGGCGAAGAGCCCACCCAAAACGGTTCCCACCAGGGCCACGACCAGAGCGACCACCACGATCACCGGAACGACGGTCAACAGCACGACGATCCCCAGGGCCACAGCAGCCAGAATGCCAACGAAGCCCCACCCCGAGGGCAGCTTCACGGACACGGCTTGGCCGTCCACGATGACACGAACGGTTTCCTGATCGGCAAGCCAGCTGAGCATGCCCGCCACGGCCAGTGTGCCCAATACTGTGATCAGCAGAACGAGCCCCAGGACCACGCGCCAAAAAGTTCTCACGGTACACCTCCTTGATCCTGCACGCGATCGGCCGGCGCCGTCGATGCGGCGCCAGGAGCCTCGCCGACCACCCGATAGGGCAGGCTCACCTTGACCTGCGTGCCGCCACCTTCTCGGGGTTGAACCGTCAGCCGCGCCCGATCACCATAGCGCAACGCCAGGCGCTCGCGTATGTTGCGCAGACCGACTCCGCCGCTGGATTGCCAATCCTGCGCCAGCCCCACCCCCGTGTCGCTGACGCACAGCTCAAGCTCCCCGTGCGCCACAGCCGCTGAGACCTCCAGCCGACCGCCCTCGGGCTTGGGCTCCAGGCCATGCTTGATGGCGTTTTCCACCAGCATCTGCAGCACCATCGGCGGGCATTGCGCCGAGGCCAGGCCCGCAGGGAAGTCAACAACGGTTTCCAGGCGATCCTCCATGCGCATCTTCAGGATGGCCAGATAAGGCTCGATCACCGCCCGTTCCTGGCCCAGTGTGCGCTGGGCGATGGCACCACCCTCGCGCAGTGCGGGCATTGTGGCGCGCAGGAGGTCGATAAGCGCCCGCTGCATTCGTCCGGCGCGCGCAGCATCGGTTTCGATGAGGTGCTCGATGGAGGCCAGGGTGTTGAAAAGGAAGTGTGGCTCCACCTGCGCCTGCATCGTGGCCATTCGGGCTTCCGCAAGTTGCCGCTGCAGCGACTCGGCTTCGGCGAGCTCGGCGGCCTGCGCCGCTTCGGCCTGGGCCTGCATCTGGCCTTTGTAGGTCAGCTTGATGATGACGGAGGCCAAGACCCAAAGGGCTGCCAGGTCCGTCAGGAAGTCCTCCATGTGCACCCGGCTCACCCGAATCGTGGGCGCATCGTTCGGCGGCTCCTCAATGGTCAAGACGGCCTCATGCCGCGCTACTTCGCCAACCGATGGTCCGGGTGGTGTTGCGCCTGAAGCCGGGCCCTGTGGCTCGCTGGCCGCCGATTCGGTCGCCGGCGGGACAGCTGGCCGAGTCTGCACGCGAATGCCTCGCTCGTCGATGGTGATGTCAATCCTGTGATCGGAGCCCTCGTCTGGCTTCTCGATGCGGATCATGGGCTCACGCCCGCTGCGATCGGACTTGTGCGGCGTCTCGGGTCGTCCAAGCTCGATGACCTCGCGCATCGTCCAGCTGAAGGGAGGCATGGACTCCAGGATGCTGGCCAAGATCATCAGAAGCAGGGAGAGCACGAAGAATCGCTTCCAGCTGATTCCCACCAGCCATGCGGCATAAGTGTGGAAGCCCTGCACCAGAGGGCGCAGGCGCTGGTTCCAGGTCGTGTTCGGCGGATTCATCGGGGCTCCATCATGCAGCGAAGTCGCACTTTAGGCGCGTGCGCTGGCGCAGGCAGCCCCCATGCGACAGGCTACAGCCGCTTGCGATGAGCCGCGGATTGCGGCGACACAGCCTGCGGCTGCCCTGGGCGGTCTCCTGTGGGAACGCCCGCGTTCCGTGCAGCTCTGTCGCTCAAGGCGTTGGGGAAGAAAAGGGCGGTCAGGCTCTTGCTGTGCACCGGCGAAAAGCCTGCGCCACCCGACCCGTGAGGAATCGCACCTGGGGAGTCGCGGCGCCAGTCGCGCACCCAGTGGATTTCATCGGCCACCTCCAACAGTCCCATGGTCTCGCGGTCCCCGATGAGCAGGCCGAAGACCCGCAGCCCCAGCTCCAAGCGGGCTTGATCCAACGCCTCGAGCGTGGATTGCGTGCAGCCGAACTCTCCATCGCTGACGATCAGCATGTCAGCGCCGGCCCAGCGCTGCTGGCGCACGCGGCGGATCGCGTGATCGATCGGCGTTTGCAGGTCGGTGCCGCCGCCGAATGCTTGGGAGATCAGTTCGAGGAGTTGGCTGAAGCCTTCCGAATCGAAGTCGAGCTCGCGCTCCATCACCTCATCGGTTCCGCCGAAGGCGATCACGGCGCAGGCTCGCTGCTCTCGCTGGGCCACGCGCGCAGCCTGCAGCACAACGCCCTTCGCGATGGCCTCGGGCGCGCCCTGCATCGAGCCTGAGGTGTCCAGGCAGATCACCATCGGCCCGCGCTCAAGGGCCTGAGGCTCACGACTGACCGGATGCGGCCGGGGTGGGCGCTGCCGCTCGACGCGCCAGTCCGCCGCCGTGGCCTGGCTGTCGTAGGCCAACAGCCTGGCTTCGGCCTTGCGCGCCCGCCAAAGTTTCCTCAGGACGGGATGGGCCAACTGCTGCAGTTCACTGCCCAGCAACGATTCGATCTGATCACTCAGCCGGATGCCCTGCAGCTCGCCCGGAAGGTTGGGCCACAAGGCCTGTGTTGCGCACAGCCCCAGCGGCTCGCGCTGCCCCGTGGCCTGCACGGCCTGGAGGGCCGATTCCGTGGGCAAGACGCTGCGCTGGCTGCGGCCGATGCGATTGAGCAGAGCCGCAAGCTCGGGGCGCTGCGCCATCAGGGCGGCCAGGCGCTTGGCCTCCTGCCATGGTCGGCTGCGCAGATGCCCCTTGAGCAGGTCCCAGCGCAGCATGGGGCCGTCGCCAAGGATCTGCATCAGCGCTTGCGCCTCCTCCCACAGGACCCGTTCAACATCCCAAAGAGCCCTGAATTCCTGAGCCATGCGCAGGATCGCCGCGTCGCGGGTCTCTCCAGGCGCACGGTCGATGAGGCTGTCGGCATGCCAAAGGGCGCTGCGCAGCAACTGCAGCGAGGTTTGAGGGCTGCCGCGAGTCAGCCGAGGCAGTTGCAGCTGGGCCATCACTTCGCGCAGGGCCTGGGTCGCCTGTGCGTCGCCGAAGTCGTGCTCCACGTCAGGCAGTGCGCCGGCGATCAGGCTTTCGTTCCAGTGCCCAAGGTGGCCCAGTCGCAGCCCCATGATCCCGCTGCTGCAGACCACGGCGGCGGGCCTGAGCTCGCGCGCCAGGCCGGCCAGGACAACGCCCGGATCACCCGGCGTCACGGCACCTGTGCCTTGGCGCTGTCGGCGGGGTGCAACGACAGGGGCTCGGGCAGGTCGGTCAGGGACTCGTCCACGGGCAGGTTTGCAAAACCCAGCTCAACGGCCTCCAACCGGAACCGCAGGCCATCAAGCATCGCAAGGCGCTCCTGCAGCGGCTGCTGCACCTTGCGTGCCAGCGACGGCGCCAGCCACAGCCGACCCTGCGTCTGCTGCCGAATCCGTTCCAGGATCTGGGCCTGATGATCGCGCGACACGCCAATCGAATCGCGCAGAGCCCGCACCTGCGCGACCCGAGCGCGCACATGCCTGGGGCTCCATCGCTTGCGCAGGCTCTCCTCAACCCGTTCCGAGTAAAGCCTGAGCATCTCGGTCGACTCCCCTTGCCCCGGGCTGGCGCCAAGGCTGCGCGCCAGAGCCATCTTGCCGGCCGATTGCGCGCCTTGCTCGGCCTGTGCGAGCGACTCCACTTCAAGCTGCCTCTCAAAGGCCTCGACTGCCTGCGGCCAGCCACTGGGCTCGCTGTCGCCGCTCTTCAGGGCCTGGTGCTGCCACCAATGCAACAGGTCAGCGCACCCCTGCGGCTCGCCGGCCAGGACGAATGCGGCGATCCACAGGTCGGCCGGGCCCACCTCCGGGCTTCCTTCGGCTGCGGCCGCCAACCGCAGGAGGCGGGCCAGCTGCCGCCAGCGCCGGTCCGACACCCGCTGGTCCCGTTGCCGCAGGAGCAGGCGGAGCTCAAGAAGGAGGCCCGCAGCATCCGCCCCGAGCGTCACCGCTGCCGCGGAGGTCTCGATCGCTTGACGGTCATCCTCTGTCAGCCGGCACCGAGGCATCGGCTGCCGCGGCTGACCCTGCTCAAGCAGGGCATCGAAGGACGCGTCGCTGACCGGCTCGATCGGCACGCGAATCAGGAATCGATCCTGGAATGCCTGCAGCGCCTCGTCGCTTGGCGACTCATTGCTGGCTCCCACCACCGTGACCAGTGGCGCGGCCAGGCGCTGCGTTCCGTTGTCGAAGGCACGTTCGTTGAGCAGGGTCAGCAGGGCGTTGAGGATGGCTGAGTTCGCCTTGAAGACCTCGTCGAGAAACGCCACGCGCGCGGTGGGCAGGTAGCCGCCGGTGAGGCGCTCGTAGCGGTCGGACTCCAGGGCCTTGAGCGACAGCGGCCCGAAGAGCTCCTCGGGCGTGGAAAACCGAGTGAGCAGGCGCTCAAAGAACGCCTGCTCGGGGGCTCCCGGCGGCGGCGCAATGACCTCCTGAAGCCGGCGGGCGAGCTCGCTCTTGGCCGTGCCTGGCGGTCCGATGAGCAGCGCGTGCTCAGATGCAACGGCAGCCAGCAGGAGCAGTCGCGCCGCCACATCCCGCTCCAGCAGCCCGGCCTCAAGATGCTCGGCCATGGCCTGCAGCGAGTCGCGCAGGGCCGGCGGGCCAAGCTGAGAGGGTTCCCGGGCCGACTCGGTCATCGTCCTGCTCTCAGGCCAGGCAAACCTGTTGGCCGCTGGCGCGCAGCACGCCATCGTCAAGCAGGCTTTGCAGGGTGGCCTGCGCCAGCGCCATGGGCTCCAGACCCAGGAGCCGATGAACGGCCGGACGGGACGCCATGGGGCTGTCGGCCATCCAGCGGCACAGGGAATGCGCGGGGCGGCTGCGATGTTCCAACAGGTGGAAAACCATCAGCACACGCAACGCATGGCGCATGTGGCTCTCAGGCTGGGCTTGCAGCTTCAGCAGCCTCGCCCGGCTGATGCCCAGCGCATCCGCCACCTCGACGAAGGGCTCACCGTGGCCGGGTATCACCACGGCCGGGTTGAGTGACTCGATGAGGTCCAGTGTCGCCAGCGCCGCCTCGAAGCCGTCCTGACCGTCGAATTCGGGGAAGATCACCGCGACCTTGTTGCGCCACAGCGCGTCGCCCGAAATCAGGACACGCCGCTGCGGCTCGAAAAGCATGACCGCGTCCGGATCGTGGCCGCCGACGGCATGGATCTGCCATGGAGAGCCGCCAAGTTCGATGGCCTGCCCATCCGCGAGGCCATGCCCGGCCGAGAAGCGCTCGCAATGCTGCCCGGTGAGTCTGTAGCTCAGCCGACCCTCGTCCCAGGCCCGCACGATGCCCAGGCTTGACTCGGGCACCCACGTCTGCACACGCGGCCAGCGCTCCTGCAGGGCCCGATTGCCCCCGCAGTGGTCGGAGTGGAGGTGGGTGTTGACGATGCGCTCCAGCGCAGCGCCGCCAAGCACGCTCTGCACCAATGCCACGGTCTGCCCGGCGTGTGCCCAATACCCCGTGTCCACCACGGTGGCACCACGCTGTCCCGCCGGGCTGAAGACAATGTTGTTCGACGACAGCCAGTCGCGCTGCAGCACCTGAAGGTTCCTCGGCTCAGTGGTCGCTGCGCAGCTCGCGCCTGAGGATCTTGCCCACGTTCGTCTTGGGCAGATCATCCCGGAATTCGATGATCTTGGGCCGCTTGTAGGCGGTGAAGTTCTCTCGGCAGTACGCCGCGATGTCGTCTTCCGAAAAGACGGCGCCTTCCTTCTTGACCACGAAGAGCTTGACCGCCTCCCCCGAGCGCTCGTCGGCAATGCCCACCGCCGCGCATTCCAGGACTCCGGGGTAGAGGCTGACCACCTGCTCGATCTCGGTGGGGTA
>CAYYYC010000023.1:0-16471 GCA_964475695.1 uncultured Rubrivivax sp. | reverse complement strand
TGGCCACACGCATGGCGCCCACGTGGGGCGGGCCTTCGTAAGTCCAGAGGGTCAGCTGCATGATTCCCGGCTCGGGCCGTCAGGCAGCCAACCGCTGGCGGCGATCCAGCGGGCGGGCGAAAAGTTGCGCAAGATCGGCGGCCTGGTCGAAGCCATGCACCGGCGAGAAGACGAGCTCGATGGCCCACTTGGTTGTCATGCCTTCCATTTCCAGCGGATTGGCCAGGCCCAGGCCGCAGACCACGATGTCGGGCCGAGCGGCGCGGCAGCGGTCGAGTTGCCGCTCCACATCCTGACCCTCGGATAGTTGGGCGTCCTGCGGCAGCCAGGCCAATTCCTCAGCCAGATGCTGCCGGTGCAGGTAGGGCGTGCCCACTTCAATGAGCCTCATGCCCATCTCGCGATGGAGGAATCGTGCGAGCGGGATTTCCAGCTGGGAGTCGGGGAAGAAGAAGAGACTGCGGCCCTCGAGGTTGGGGCGAACGCGTTGCAGCGCCGCCTTGGCGCGCTCTCGTGCCGGCGCGATGGCGGCCTCCAACGACTCCGGCGCGATACCCATGGCCTGTGCCGCAGCCCCGAGCCATGCCTGCGTCCCCTCCACCCCAAAAGGAAAGGGGGCTGCGATCCGTTGTGCCCCCCGGCTCTCCAGGGCTCGAGCCGTGTCCCCCAGGAAGGGTTGTGCGAGCAGATAGTGGGTGTGCTCCCCCACGGGTGGCAGGTCGGTGGAGCTTCTGGGCGGCAGGAATCGAACGTCTCGAACGCCCATGGCTTTGAACATGCGCAGGAACTGGTCCTCGACCACATCGGGGAGGGCGCCCACCACGAGAAGAGACCGTCCGGCAGCGCCTGGCTGCACTTCGGCAGGCAACACCGGCACCAGAGCGGCCAGGCAGGCGTCCTCGCCCTGGGTAAATGTGGTTTCGATGCCGCTGCCCGAGTAGCTCAGAATCCTCACCTTGGGGGCAAACTGGGTCGAAAGGCGTTCGGCGGCGCGCGACAGGTCGAGCTTGATGACCTCGCTCGGACAGGAACCCACCAGGAAGAGAGTGCGGATGTCCGAGCGGCGTTCCAGCAGTCGGCTCACGACTCGGTCCAACTCTTCGTTGGCGTCGGCCAGTCCTGCCAGGTCGCGGTCGTCGATGATGGCCGTTGCGAATCTGGGCTCGGCAAAGATCATCACCCCGGCGGCCGACTGAACCAGGTGGGCACAGGTTCGTGACCCAACCACCAGGAAGAAGGCATCCTGGACCTTCCGGTGCAGCCAGATGATGCCCGTGAGGCCACAGAACACTTCTCTCTGGCCGCGTTCGCGCAGAAGCGGACGGCCGGCCGCACGAGCGCCTTCGGCCTGCGGATCGCCCATGGGCTGTATGGGTATGACGGGGCTCAAGGCGCGCCCTCCAATACGCCGGCCTGCAGCCGGGCCAACCGCAGCTTCCACAGGAATTGCCCTGCATTGACCACATACGCGGCATAGGCCGCCAATGCCAGGGTCATCTGCTGCTGCGCGGACATCGAGCCCTCGAGGACCGCGAACACGTAGGCCGTGTGCAGCCCAAGCACCAGCATGCTGAAGACGTCTTCCCAGAAGAACGGTGGCGCAAAAAGGTAGACGCCAAACACCGCTTTCTCCCAGATGCAACCGGTGACCATGATCAGATACAGGACGGCAGTCTTGAGAAGCACCGATCCCGTGGCCCATTCCAATCCTTGGCCTGTGAGCAGGTAACGCAGCACCAGGGCCAGACTGACCAGAAACACAAGGAATTGGACCGGAGCGAGGATTCCCTGCACGAGCGTCCAGGCCGACTGGTCACGCCGCTTTCTCTGTTCAGGCGTGTAAAGCAGTGCGTGCCCGGACGCCGGCTCTGGCGCGCCAGAAGGGCCCAGGCGGGGGGGTAGAACTGCAGACATGACAGGAAATCTAGTCCGGCGCGCGTGGAATGTCAATCCAAATTGACGACAATTGGACATGACACCTGTTTTATGGCCTACTCGGGTCGCCGTCCCGAATTTCGGTGTCTGTGCGCGTTAACCGCGCTTGAAAGTCCGACGGGAAACAGCGATAGTCGGAAACCGCCTTCAGACCACGTTTCCGTGCTGTTTCAAGTGAAGCGTGGCGTTGTTTGCCTTCGAGTGGAATTCGCGCGTTGCTCCTGTTGGGGGCTTCTCGCGACGGTCTGCCGTCAGCCAGCGCCCAATTGCAGGAGACGCGGGATTGGACCGTTCGATCGAGACCACCGGAGCAGGGCCCCTTGACGCCAGTCGCAGACAGGAATGGGAGACACGCCGCCTGCGCCGGGAGTCGGGAGACCTGCTGCCCGCGCTCGGCGCCGTCCTTGAAAAGCTGGTCCTGCCCAGGCTGATGAGCGCGCACCGAATGCCCACCCCATCGCGCCCCATCCTCGGGTCAGGCGGTCTCGCGGGAGCTGAGCCAGGCTTGATCGTGCGAGACGCCGACGTGCAGGCGTTGGTTGAAGCCAGCCTGCACCCGCAGGACCATCGGGCCGGCGAACTGGTCCGGCAACTCAAGGACCAAGGGGTTCCGATCGAGACCCTTTACCTGGACTTGATCACGCCGGCCGCGCGCCGCATCGGTGCCATGTGGGAGGCGGACACCTGCGACTTTGTCCTCGTCACTCTGGCCGTGCTTCGCATCCAGCAAGTCATGTATGACCTCAGTCCGGCGTTTGTGCGGGCCGGGGCAACCCCCAGCGGTCGGCGCCTCATGGTCACGCCCATGCCCGGATCCCAGCACACCCTCGGGGCGGCCATGGTGGCTGACTTCTTCCGCCGGGACGGTTGGGATGTGGAGAGTGCCCATGACCTGAGTCGAGCCGGGTTGATCGGTGCGGTGCGGGCTCAATGGTTTGATGTGGTGGCTCTTTCGATTGCCGCGCCCGCCCAGTTGGTGGGCGCCACCACACTGATTTCGGATATCCGCAAGCTCTCGAGCAACCGCGGTATCCTCGTGCTTGTTGGGGGGCCGGTGGCACTGTCTGTGCCGGACCTGGCCGCAAGGGTTGGTGCTGATGCAGCCACCCTTGATGCGAAGGAAGCAGTGGAAGTAGCCGGACGAGCCGTGCCTGTCCGTGGGCCCTGTGTCGTGAACTGAGCAGCCCCTCTTGCATTCCAGGCAGTAACGGTTTTGCAGCAGATCAGGCGCTCGAGATGAACGACAGAGTCAATCCCTTGCTCGTATCGGGTTTTGGAGACCATCTGTTGAGTCAACCGGAAGTCCCCCTCGAAGCCTTGGCCGGCCTGGATGCGCAGGCCACGGCCGCGCTGTTGGCGGCGGCGGCCGATATTGCGCTGGTCATTGATCGCCAGGGACTGATTGCCAGTGTTTCCCCGGGCAGCCCTGAGCTTGGAGCCCTGGGTCATCAGCGTTGGAATGGCAAGGCCTGGGTGGACCTGGTCACTGCCGAAAGCCGGGGCAAGGTCACGGCTCTGCTGGAAGACGCCGCCCAGCATCGCACGAGCCGTTGGCGGCACATCAACTTCCCGATTGAGCAGGGCGCTGATGTTCCCATGCTGTTTTCGGCGGTTCAGGTCGGCGAGATGGGTCAGGTCGTGGCGTTTGGCCGCGATCTTCGCCAGTTGGCATCCCTGCAGCAGCGGTTGGTGGGGGCTCAGCTCTCCCTTGAGCGCGACTACCTGCGGCTGCGCCACCTCGAGGCCCGTTACCGACTTCTGTTCGACTCCATGCTTGAAGGCGTCCTTCTTGTGGGCGCTGCCAACCAAAAGGTCACCGAGGCCAACCCTGCAGCGCAGGCTCTCTGCGGTGTGGACGAAGGCCAGGCCCTGGAGGGACGCTTTCTCTCCGATCTGGTCGATCCGTCCGAGGCGTTGGCGCTGGCCGATTACCTCGGGGGTGTTCGATCCACCGGGCAGGGTGAGCCCTTCGCGATGACCCTCGCGGGCAGTGGCCTGAAGGTGGTGGCGCGCGCGACGCTGATCAGGCATGAGGGTGGGGCTTCCTATCTGTTGCAGATGCGCACCGTGGATGCGGCGCCTGTGCCTCCGGCTCGCGGCACCGAAGCCCGGCTGCACCTGGCGGAAGTCGCCGAGTCGATTCCTGATGCGCTCGTGATCACCGACGCGGCGGGCGCGATCCTGTCGGCCAACCATGCGTTTCTGGAGTTGACCCAGGAGGCCTCGGTCGAGCAGGTGCAGGGGCAACCCCTGGAGCGCTGGCTGGGCCGGACCGTGGTGGACCAGAGTGTCCTGCTCTCCCACCTGAGGCAAAGCGGCAGCATTCGCCTCTTTTCAACGACATTGCGCGGACGGCTTGGCTTGTCGGCACAGGTTGAGATCTCGGCGGTTTCCGTCCCCCAGAGCTCCCCAGCCAGGTTGGGGTTTGCGATTCGGGATATCGGTCGGCGGATCACGGCGGAGGCAAGCGCGTCTCCGGGCTTGCCCCGTTCAGTCGAGCAGATGGCTGAGCTTGTGGGGCGCGTGCCGTTGCGGGAGATCGTTGGCGAGACCACGGATCTCATCGAACAGTGCTGCATCGAGGCGGCCCTGGAGTTGACGCGAGGCAATCGCGCCTCGGCCGCTGAGATGCTTGGCCTTTCGCGGCAGTCGCTCTATGTGAAGCTGCGCCGTTTCGGTTTGGTCGGGGACCAGGACGGCGAAAGCCCTGGCCCATGACTGTTGCTTTCAATTGACGGGAATAGTAGTCAATTCGAATTGACACCTGGTGGTTGGGGCGTTAATGTGACCCTTCATGTCACGCCCCCAGCTGTCCGCGGTCGCTGAACTGCTCAAGCCCATCACCTGGTTCCCTCCCATGTGGGCCTTCGCCTGCGGGGTGGTGGCGTCAGGCGTGGCCTTGGGGGACAGGTGGTGGCTGGTGGTGCTCGGGGTCGTTCTGGCCGGGCCTTTGGTCTGCGCCACCAGCCAGGCAGTCAATGACTGGTTCGACCGACATGTGGATGCGATCAATGAGCCGCATCGCCCGATTCCATCGGGCAGGATGCCGGGCCGTTGGGGCCTGTACATCGCCTTGGTCTGGACGGTCCTGTCTCTGGCGGTGGCTTCGGCGCTGGGGCCCTGGGGTTTTGGCGCCGCGTTGATCGGCCTGGCGTTGGCCTGGGCCTACAGTGCGCCGCCCTTGCGGCTGAAGCAAAACGGCTGGTGGGGCAACGCTGCTTGTGGGATCTGCTACGAGGGGTTGGCTTGGGTGACCGGCGCGGCGGTGATGGCCGGCGGTGCAATGCCCGATCCTCGATCGCTGCTGTTGGCTGCGCTCTACAGCGCCGGTGCGCATGGAATCATGACCCTCAACGACTTCAAGTCTGTCGAGGGCGATCGGCAGATGGGCGTCGGGTCTTTGCCGGTTCGCCTGGGCATTGACCGGGCTGCGCGTGTGGCGTGCTGGGCCATGGCCTTGCCGCAGGCCGTGGTGGTGCTTGCGCTGACGGCCTGGGGCCACTCAGGCCACGCCGCCGCCGTGGCGCTCCTGCTGGCGGCACAGGTGGCTCTGATGGGCCGGTTTCTGGCCCAGCCCGTTCAGCGGGCGGTTTGGTACAGCGGCTTGGGCGTGACTCTCTATGTGCTGGGCATGCTGGCCAGTGCCTTCGCGCTTCGGGCCGGTGAGCTCCAGGGGGCGGTCCTGTGAGCGCGTCGAGTCCGGCCTGGCTGGGGTGGCTTGGCATCGTGCGCCTGGGACTGGTCCAGACGGGCATCGGGGCGATCGTCGTCATCACCACGTCCACACTCAATCGGGTGATGGTGGTGGAGTTGGCGCTCCCGGCGATGCTGCCTGGGCTGTTGGTCGGCCTGCACTACGCTGTGCAGATCACGCGACCCCGCATGGGCCACGGTTCCGATGCGGGCGGCCGCCGAACCCCTTGGATTCTGGGCGGGATGGGCATGCTTGGCTTGGGGGGCATCTTGGCCTCGGCGGCCACCGTCTGGATGCAGCACAGCCTGGTCGAAGGCACGGCGTTGGCGGTTCTGGCCTTTCTGATGATCGGGCTCGGCGTCAGTGCCAGCGGGACTTCGCTCTTGGCTCTGCTGGCCAAGCGGGTTGCGCCTGATCGGCGCGGACCGGCGGCAACCGTGGTGTGGCTCATGATGATCGTGGGCTTCGCGCTGACTGCCGGCATGGCAGGTGCCCTGCTCGACCCCTACACGCCGGCTCGGTTGTTGGCGGTCAGCTGCACCGTCTCGCTGGTGGCCATGCTCCTGACGGTGATCGCCCTCTGGCGACTCGAGCCGGCAACCGGCGAGAGGTTGATGGGCGTCGCAGAGGATCAGGCAGAGGATGGTGCGAACGGCGGTGCAGCGACTCGGCCCCAAGGCTTTCGGGCCGCTTTGGCCGATGTCTGGGCGGAGCCGGCGGCCAGGCGATTCACCTTCTTCGTCTTCCTTTCCATGTTGGCCTACAGCAGCCAGGACCTCATCCTGGAACCGTTCGCCGGACTGGTCTTCGGATGGACGCCCGGCGAAACAACGGCTCTTTCGGGAGTGCAGCATGCAGGCGTCCTGGCCGGGATGCTGCTGGTGGCGGGCTTCACCGGTTGGGGGCCCGCGGGGCTTCGCAGCCTCACGCTGTGGTCCGTCGGGGGCTGTCTGCTGTCGGCCCTGGCTTTGGCCTTGCTCGCGATCTCGGGACTGGTGGGGCCGGGTTGGCCATTGGCGGCCAATGTCGCATTGATGGGTGCGGCCAATGGCATGTTCTCGATTGCAGCCATCGCCAGCATGATGCGGCTGGCCGGTGAAGGGCGTCCTCGCCGCGAGGGCACGCGGGTCGGGCTTTGGGGAGCAGCCCAGGCTTTGGCCTTCGGGATTGGTGGCCTGTGTGGGGCAGCAGCCAGCGATCTGGCCCGCTGGCTTGTCGGCCACGCCGGGACAGCGTATGCGGCGGTTTTTGCCCTGGAGTCGATGCTGTTTGTGGGCGCCGCCGTGCTCGCTTGGCAGGTGGCTCGACTGGCGACACCCGTGGGAGTGCGGCCGGCTTCTCCCCAGCCGGTGAGGTCCATCCATCAGCAGGGCACCGGCGCGGACGGCAGGGGCCCTGCCCGAGAAAACATTGCCGGGAGCTACACATGAGTGCGGATGTCTATGACGTTGTGGTTGTGGGTGGAGGGCCTTCCGGGGCCACCGCTGCCCACGACCTGTCCAAGCAGGGGCGGCGTGTCCTGCTGATCGATCGCATGGGGCGGATCAAGCCCTGCGGCGGCGCAATTCCGCCCCGGCTGATCAAGGATTTCGAGATCCCCGAGCACCTGTTGGTGGCCCGGGCGCGGTGCGCCCGCATGATCTCGCCGGCCGATGTCAAGGTCGACATTCCGATCGATGGTGGCTTCGTGGGCCTTGTAGACCGGGATGTCTTTGACGAGTGGCTCCGAGAGCGAGCGGCGCAGGCGGGAGCCCACCGCTGCATTGGCCGATTCACTCGGATCGAAAGCCCCAAGGGCGGATTGGCCACGGTCCACTTCGAGGAGCGGCAGCGCCCGGGGGACTCGCATGCGGTGCCCCGATGCGTTCAGGCTCGATGCGTGATCGGCGCAGATGGCGCGCGCTCGGAGGTGGCTCGACAGGCGGTCGAAGGCGCCGACAAAACGCGCTATGTCTTTGCCTATCACGAGATCATCCGAGCACCGCAACCGGGGCACCCCGATTACGACCCGTCACGATGCGACGTCTACTACCGAGGCCAGCTTTCGCCTGACTTCTACGGTTGGGTCTTTCCGCACGGACACACCATGAGTGTGGGTACCGGCAGCGCCGACAAAGGCTTCTCACTTCGCGCCGCCGTGGCCGATCTGCGCTCGGCGGCCGGCTTGGGTGCCACAGAGACCCTGCGGCGGGAGGGGGCCCCCATTCCCCTGAAGCCGTTGCCGCGCTGGGATGACGGGCGCCATGTCGTTTTGGCCGGCGATGCGGCCGGTGTGGTGGCCCCGGCCTCGGGTGAGGGCATCTACTATGCGATGTACGGCGGTCGACTGGCCGCCGATGCAGCCCACGCTTTCCTGGCCTCGGGTCGTGAGGCCGATTTGGCGCAGGCCAGACGGCGCTTCATGCGTGAACATGGCCGGGTGTTCTGGGTGCTGGGCATGATGCAGCACTTCTGGTACCGCAACGACAAGCGCCGAGAGCGGTTCGTGAGCATCTGCAGGGACAGGGACGTGCAGCAGCTGACCTTCGATGCGTACATGAACAAGGCTCTGGTCCGGGCAAAACCGATGGCCCACATCCGCATCTTCTTCAAGGACATGGCACACCTGCTGGGTTTGGTGCGGGTCTAGCGGGGCTTGTCCCTGCCCGGGATCCCCAGTCGGACGGGGCGTGGCACCATGGGCAGATGTTCGGTGATCGTTTCAGGAATCTCCTGCCCTGGCTTTGGCCGGTTGATGTCCGTTGGACCGTCACTGCCATCGCGACGGTGGCCGTGTCGGGAGGATGGGCCACGGACATCGGTCCCTGGTATTTCGAGCTCAGGCAGCCCGCCTGGAAGCCCCCAGACTGGGCCTTCGGTCCCGTCTGGAGTCTGCTTTATGTCACCACGGGCGTGGCTTGCGTTCGCGGCTGGCGCGTCATGGAGCAGCGCCGGCACCGGCGGCTGTTCCTGACCGCCGCCATTTTTCACGCCGTCCTCAATGTGTTGTGGAGCGTTCTCTTCTTTGCCCTGAGAAGGCCCGATTGGGCGTTGGTGGAGGCCGTTGCCCTCTGGCTGTCGGCCGTCTGGCTCTGGTGGATTCTGCGCCGGGCAGACCGCTTCGCGGCTTGGTTGATCCTGCCGCTGGTGGCTTGGCTCTCGGTGGCTTTTGCGCTCAATGTGTCAACGGTGCTCCTGAATCCGGCGTTCACCACCTGAGGCTTGCCTCCCCCGGCGCCTGCCCTGACCAAAGAGCGAGCGGCGCAGTCGGAAATCGTCTTGTGCCACCATGTTGGTCTGCCCGGGCCTTCAAGCCGGGGAACTCAACTGGAGAAAATATGGAAAAGCAAAATCGTCGATTCTTCCTGTTGCAGGTCGCTGCGGGTTCTGCCCTGATGGCTGCCGGCTCGGCGCAGGCGCAAGCCAAGCTCGATGAGAAGGATCCTTCGGCGGTGGCTCAGGGCTATCGGCATGACACCACCAAGGTCGATGCCAAGAAATACCCCAAGCATGACAAGGCGCAGAAGTGCTCGAACTGCCAGCTCTACCAGGGCAAGGCCGCGGATGCTTGGGGCGGTTGCCCGCTGTTTGCCGGCAAGCAGGTTGCCGGCCCGGGTTGGTGCCAGGCCTACGTCAAGAAGGCCTGACGGCTCGTGCGCAGGGTGGTGGGGCTACCGGAAGCACTGGCTGCGGTGCAGATTCACCACCCTGTCGTAATTCAACCCCCGGCCGGTGGCCGCGTCCACGACCGCCCCGGGCGCGCCTCCGACGAGCAGGTTCCCCAGCATTCCCAGATTGGGCTTGGGGACGAGGGTGGTCTGTGCTGACCCGAGCATTTCGCCCTGGCACTGAAGGCTGAGCATGCTCCAGCCATTGGGCACCCGCACCTCGCCTGGCGCCTCGAAGCTCGAACTGCTGCCCATCCCGGTCATGACACATCGGGCGCCCACATTCTTGACCGGGCCGCAGGACGCGGTCACATAGATTCGGGAATGCTGGTTTTCCGGCATCGTGACGCTCGCGCATCCGCACAATCCCGTCAGCAGGAGCAAGGCAAAGGTCAGGCGGGTCATCGCGGGTCGTTCCTCAAACAAGTGTCTGTGGTATCGGCGCGGTGGCCGAGACCTTGAGTCGACTGGACCGGAGCCGGAGGGCGTGCATTCGGGCGGCTCAAGATTTCCGGCGCTGTGCCGATTCTTCCGAGGCACACCCATCCTGCTGATCATCATGAAACACTCCCTGCGCCGGGTCACACTGATCGCCCTGACTGCCGTTCTGCTGGCCGGTTGCGGCGGCGGGTCCGGCGGTTGCTCGGGCGCGGCCTTGGGGTCGCTGGGTTCCCTGGCGTGCGGCGACGGAGGGTCCAACCAGAGCCCCACCGCATCGATCTCGGGCTCGGCCAGTGCGACTGTCGGAACGACCGTCATCCTGGATGGCTCGGGGAGCCGGGATCCCGAGGGGCAGGCTCTGTCGTACCGCTGGGAGTTGGTGACCCGGCCGTCAGGCAGTCAGGCGGTGCTCGACGATGCTTCCAAGGTGCGGGCGAGCCTCTTGCCCGATGTCGCGGGTGCCTACGTCGTGCGCCTGGTCGTCAACGATGGCCGCGCGGACAGCGTGGCCGCCACTTTCTCATTGACGGCATCAAAGGCCAACTCCGCGCCGGTGGCTCGTGCCGGCGAGGATCGGACGGCGGTCAACGGCGTCGAGATCATCCTCAACGGAGCGGCCAGCGAAGATCCCGATGGGGACTTGATCACTTTCCGGTGGGTCCTGGCCACCAAGCCCGCCGGCAGCCTTGCGACTTTGGGTGGGAGCGACACGCCGCGCGCCTACTTCACGCCAGACGTCAGCGGAAATTATGTTCTTGCCCTCGTGGTCAGCGATGGGCGTCTGAGCAGTGCCCAGTCGTTCGTGACGGTGACCTCCGGTGCAGCCAATGTCCCGCCGACCGCCGTGATCGCTGGCGCCATCGTCAGCAATTCCACCCCGCCGCCGGTTGTGCTCATCGGATCCAGGGTCACCCTGGACGGTTCGGCGAGCACGGATCCCAATGGCGACATGCTGCGATATTCGTGGCGCCTGATTTCCAGGCCGGCGGGCAGTCAGACAGCTCTCGGCTTCGCCTTGACCGCCAGGCCTGAGTTCGTCCCCGACCTCCCAGGCGACTATGTCGTGGGCTTGGTGGTCAACGATGGCCGGGTCGACAGCGCCGAGCGCAGCGCAACCGTGAGGGCGGCACGAACCGCAACACCGACAGCCTCAGCGGGGGCAAACCAGTCTGTCCTGGTCGGATCACCCATCGTGCTCGATGGTTCTGCGAGCTCCGGCGCCAGTGACATCAATTCCGATCTGCTTTCCTACCTGTGGGAGATCGTCTCGCGCCCGACCGTTGTGGCCAGCCCGGCTCCGGCGATCGGCAGTCCCTCGAGCCGCAAGACACAGTTCGTTCCCGACGCTGCGGGAACCTATGTCTTTCGCCTGACGGTAACCGACTCCCTGGGCAACAAGGCCTCTGCCGTGGTGACTGCTCAGGCCGCGGCGCAAAACGCTGCGCCCGTGGCCAATGCCGGAGGCAACAAGCAGGTGACCGTGGGCCAGACTGCCATCCTGGACGGGAGTGCGAGCCAGGACGCCAACGGCGATGCCCTGACTTTTGCCTGGCAGCTGATTTCCAAGCCGTCAGGGACGCCGCCAAGCACGGCCAAACTCAGCCCGAGCTTGACCGCCGACGGGACCACTTCGGCCAGTCGCGCGGTGGCATTGACCCCGGACATTCCCGGAACCTATGTGGTCGGTTTGCGAGTCAACGACGGAATCGCAACCAGCGAAATGGCGCTGGCCGTGGTCACCGCCAAGGCAGTCAATCTGCGGCCTGTGGCCGTGATTGCAGGTACGGCCACAGGCAGCGTGGGGTCGGTGATGTCATTCCATGGCCGCAACAGCACCGATGAAACGCCCGAGTTGCTGACCTACTTGTGGAGCTTGGTGATCAAGCCCACCGGGAGCACCTTGACCCTGACCGAATCGACCCTTTCGCTGGTCACCTTCAAGCCGGACCAGGCCGGCGAGTATGTGTTGCGGCTCGTCGTCAATGACGGGGAACTCGCCAGCCAGCCCCAGCAGATCGTCATCACGGTGACCCCCTGAGCCCAGCCCGAGGCTGGCCTGCGCCACTACACTGAGCCCGTGCGCACATCGTGCCTCGCGCCTGCGGCTGTGGGGTGTCGGGTGACCCAGCCGGCGTGGCGAAATCGGTAGACGCAAGGGACTTAAAATCCCTGCCTTCAACGGGTGCGGGTTCGAGTCCCGCCGCCGGCACCAGCGGCTTCAAGTTCCGCCCTTTCGTGCCGATCCCCTGACATCGGCAGCCTGCGCGGCCCCCTCGGTCGCGTCTTCAGATGATCAGGATAACCGCGGGATTTCTGGCCTCCCTTGCCATGGCTCTCTCAGGGTGTGGGGGCGGTGGCGGGTCGAACTCGTCCGGCGTTCCCTCGTTCTGGCTGGGCGGCACCCTGGCCGGATTGGCCAGCGGCAGGCAGATGACGCTGTTGACCGGAGCGGGCACGCAGGCCAGTCTGAAGGCCAACGGCAACTTTCGCCTGCCCGACGCCCTGCCTCAGGGGACCAAGTACAACCTGACGGTGCTCGAGCAGCCCTTGGGGCAAACCTGCGTGGTGAGCAATGGCTCGGATGCGGTGGGCATCAAGGCTGATGTCTCCAACATCACAATCGTCTGTGCGGACAACCCGACTTCCCTGGGGGGCGTGGTCAGCGGCTTGCCCGCGGGTGGCAGCCTGACGCTGGCCAATGGGCCAGACTCCAGCGTCACCGTCACCGCCAATGGCGTTTATGTGCTTCCCATCAGACTGGCCTCGGGCGCCTCTTACGAGGTCAAGGTCCTGTCCCAGCCTCAGGGTGTGCAGTGTGTCGTCTCAAATGCATCGGGGACCGCTGCCTCGCAGCCCCTGACCAACATCAATGTGGCCTGCGCGAGGGGAACCGTCTCGATCGGCGGCACACTCGCCGGACTGGCTCTGGGCAAGCAGGTGCAGCTCACCCTGACCGGCAGTGGCATTGCGCCATCGCCGCTTGCGTTGAGCATCAACGGCACTTTCACCTTCACTGCGGGTGTTGCCTACGGGGGCGAATACTCGATTGCCGTGGACACACAGCCGGCCGGGCAGACCTGCTCGGTCTCAAACCCCACCGGCTCGGGCGTCACATCGCCGCCCCCGGGCATCCAGGTGACTTGCGCAACAACGAGACACTCGGTGGGCGGCAGCGTCACCGGGCTGGTGTTGGCGCCCGGCGGCCAGGCGCTGGTCCTGAAGAACGGCACGGATCTCTTGACGGTCAGTGCCAACGGGCTGTTCGCATTTCCCTCGCTGCTGGCTGACGGCAGCAGCTATTCAGTCACGATTGCCAGCCAACCCACCGGCCAGACCTGTTTTCTGGGCAACGACTCCGGCACGACTGTCTCGGCGCCGGTCACCGCTGTAACCGTGCAGTGCCTGTCATATGTCTGGCGCAGTCGCCTTGTGGCTGGCGCCGGCGTGGCCGGGCACTTGGACGGCGAAGGAGCAGGCGCTCGCTTTTCGGGCCCCGCCGGTGCTGCGGTGGGTCTTGGAGGAGAGATTCTGGTGGCCGACACCACCTCGTCGCGCATTCGACGAATCCTCATGCCCCTGGGCTTCGTGTCGACGCTTTCCGGGACGGGGGTCCCGGGCCTGATCAACAGCCCCACCGCCTCATCGGCTGCGTTCCGAGGGCCGGTGGGCTTGGCGCGCGACAGTGCGGGCAATCTGTTCGTCGCGGACTCCGGAAATCATGTCATTCGCCGGATCGACGCCGCCTCCGGGGAGGTCACCACCTGGGCCGGCTCCGGTGTGGCGGGCTACGCCGATGGGACCGGTTCCGCAGCGCGATTCAACACCCCATGGGGGCTGGCCATAGACGCCAACGACAACCTGTACGTGGCGGACTCGGGCAACCATGTGGTGCGCAAGGTGACCTCTGCCCGGGTCGTTTCACTGGTGGCCGGTATTCCAGGCATCAGAGGGCGTGGCGACGGTTCTGCGACTCAGGCGACATTCGACGGGCCCTCCGGCGTGGCCGTGAGCCCTCAGGGTGTCGTGTTCGTGGCTGACACCCAGAATCATCTGGTCCGAGCAATTTCCGATGGCACAGGCGCGGGCACCGTGAGCCGCGTGGCCGGGCTTGACGGCGGGGCCAGCGGATTCAGGGATGGAAGCGGCAACTTCGCTGCCTTTGCGCTGCCCATGGGCATTGCCGTCGATGCCCAATCCAACCTGTTCGTGGCTGATGCCGGCAACCATGCGGTTCGCTTCATTCAGGTGGTGGGAACCCGGGGCACTGTGCTCACGGTGGCAGGGGGCGGCAGCCCTGCCTATGGCGAGGGTGTTGGCGTGTCGGCAAGATTCAACCAGCCGACAGGCCTGGCGCTTGACGCGGCATTCAATCTCTACATCACCGAGGGTGGCGGGCACCGGGTGCGACTGCTCTACAAGTCACCGAATTAGCGTCCGGGCCTGCGGTATCGGGCATGATCGGGTGATGGCTCTGCAAGTCCGCCCATGAAGACAAGCTGGTTCCCTGCCGATGCCCTGCAGCCTGGGGTGCGGCCCCGCGAAGTCTGGGCTTGGGCCATGTATGACTTTGCGAACTCCGGCTTCACCACGGTCGTGATCACAGCCGTCTTCAATGCCTACTTCGTGGGCGTGGTGGCTGGCGGAGCGGACTGGGCCACATTGGCATGGACTCTGGCCCTCGCCGCCTCGAGTGCGCTGGTCATGCTGACCATGCCGCTCATCGGAGCGAGAGCCGATTTGCGCCGCTCCAAGAAGATCTGGCTGCTGGCCGCAACCCTGGGCTGTATCGGCGGCACGCTGGCCTTGGCGTTCAGCGGACCGGGTGACCTGGCCTGGGCAGTGACGGCGGTCATTCTGGCCAACCTCTTCTTCTCGTGGGGCGAGTCCCTGATCGCGAGCTTTCTGCCGGAGTTGGCGCGGCCCCAGGCGCTGGGGCGAATCTCCGGGTGGGGCTGGAGCCTCGGCTATCTGGGGGGCATGCTCGCCTTGGGCTTGAGCCTGGCCTATGTGCTTTGGGCCCAATCCATGGGGGATTCCGCTTCGCAGTTCGTGCCGGTGACGATGGCGATCACTGCCGCCGTCTTTGCCCTGGCGGCGTCGTTCACCTTCGCCTTTCTCCGCGAAAGGCCAGCGCCCACGATCACGGCGACGCCGCTGTCGCCTGTTCGACTCGATTCGAAGGCCTTGCAGCGAGAGTCGGCCTGGTCGCGACTGCGCGCCACGGCATCGGAAGTCCGTCAGCAACGGCGGCATCGAGCGTTCATGCGCCTGCTTGGGTGCGCCTGCGCCTACCAGGCGGGCATTTCGGTGGTGATTGCGCTGGCGGCGATCTATGCCGAGCAGGCCATGGGCTTTGGCCAGACCCAAACCATGGCCCTGATCTTCCTGGTCAACATTGCCGCGGCGGCCGGTGCCTTCGGCTGGGGCTACTTTCAGGATCGCGTCGGGCATGCCCGCGCCCTGTCCTGGACTCTCTGGGGCTGGCTGGGCATGACTCTGCTGGCGTTTCTGGCCCAGGGTCCGGCCCTGTTTTGGGTGGCCGCCCTGATGGCAGGCCTTTGCATGGGATCGAGCCAGTCGGCCGGGCGCGCAATGGCCGGATGGCTGGCCCCCGCGGATCGGGCTGCTGAGTTCTTTGGCCTGTGGACCTTTGCAACCCGCCTGGCGGCCATCATCGGCCCGATCACCTACGGGTTGGTCACTTGGGCAACGCAGGGCAACCACCGCTTGGCGATGCTGAGCACCGCGCTGTTCTTCGTCGTTGGCCTGGTGCTGCTGCGTGGGGTCACCCTGGCCCAGTCGGCAGAGACTGCGCCTTGATCGTCCAGCCCAGCCATCGGTTGGCAAACCGCTCCATCGCTTGAGGCTGGCCGGTGGTCAGAAAGGTCGGCAGTGGGCTGTGCGGCTCCCAAAGCTCAGGCGCAGTCGCGCCCTCGTGTGGCGTTGGCACCTCGCGCTGCATCCCCTTCACGAGACTGGCCGCATGTCTTGCCACGGCCTTTGCGGTGTCGATGATGGCCACCTCCGGACCCATGGCCCGCGAGATCCACTGGCTCGCGAACGCGTAGTGTGTGCACCCCAGCACCACGACATCCACTTCGGCACGACGCAGTGGCTCGGTGTGCTGTTCCACCAGCTCAGCGATCCGCGACTCGTCGCCCGTCTCAATGGCCATGGCCAGCCCAGTGCAGGGCTGTGCCACCACATGGGCTCCCTGGCCGTGCTCGGCCAACAGCCTCGCATAGCGAGCGCTGCCCAGAGTGCCCGCGGTTGCCATGACGCCAACCCGCTTCGTTCGGGACTTCTGCACCGCCGGCTTGATTCCGGGTTCGATACCCACGATGGGCCAAGCCGGGAAATTCGACCTCAGATTTGGTGCGGCGGCTGCAGTGGCGGTGTTGCACGCCATCAGCAGAAGATCTGCGGGAAGGGTGCGCAGGTGATTGGCGATGACCAGGCACCGCGCCTGCAGCCAGGCGTCGTTGCGCTCGCCATAGGGGGCATTGGCGCTGTCCGCGACATACACGAAGTGCTCCTGCGGAAGGACACTTTGCGCCTCCCGAAGAACGGACAAGCCACCGATGCCGGAGTCGAAAACGCCAACCACGGGAGATCGAGTGGGGCGAGGTCCGGCGCAGAGTGAATCGGCCCGGCGGGTGTCGGAGGATGGACCCAAGTGCTTGTGCAAAAATAGAACGATCGTTCGATTCGAGCCGCCGCCCCGGGCCGTCAGCCACGCCGCAGGCGGGAAAAA
>CAYYYC010000022.1:0-16573 GCA_964475695.1 uncultured Rubrivivax sp. | reverse complement strand
GCACCACGAACATGTCGGCGTGCATCGCGCTCAGGTTGGCAATCGTGTCCAGCAGACTTTCACCCTTGGCTGCGCTGCTTCGGGCAATGTCCAGGTTGATGACATCGGCGCTCAGCCGCTTGGCCGCGATCTCGAACGTGGTGCGGGTTCGCGTGCTGTTCTCGAAGAACAGGTTGAAGATGCTCTTGCCTCGCAGCAAAGGCACTTTCTTCACTTCACGCTCGTTGACCGCAAGGAATGTGCTGGCTGTGTCCAGAATGTGGTGCAGCACCGGCCGGGGGAGCCCCTCGGTGGACAGCAGGTGGATGAGTTCGCCGTGGCGGTTGAGCTGCGGGTTGGTCATGCTCAGCCTCCCTGGACGGCGAATGTCAGCCGCCCCTTCCCGTCCCTTGCCAGGGAAAGCCTCTGCGTGTCCGCCAGAACAACCCGAGCTGCAGCGCACTGGGCCTCGATGGGCAACTCCCGGCCGCCGCGATCCACCAGCACGGCCAGGCTCACGCGAGCAGGCCGCCCGAAGTCAAACAGCTCATTGAGGGCTGCGCGGATCGTGCGCCCGGTGTGCAGCACATCATCCACCAGGACGATGTGGCGGCCTTCGACCTCGAAGGGCAGTCTCGTGGCGCCGCTGGCTGCCCCAAGCCCGCGCTCGGCATAGTCGTCGCGGTGCAGCATGATGCTCAGGGCCCCTGAGGCTGCGCTCAGCCCAAGGTCCTGCTGCAGCCGCTCGGCCAGCCAGGCGCCGCCCGACCAAATGCCCACAAGAGCCACCGCAGAAGCGTCATCACCCTGCAGCAGGACGGCGACCTGTCGCCTGAGCTGTTCATAGAGCGCTTCGGCGTCAAGTGCGAGTTGGGTCATGGGAGCTCGTCCAGAAACTGCTGAAGTATCACCGCAGCCGCGGCCGAGTCGAGATCGCGAGCCCCTTGGGCGGCGGCCTGCGTCGTGGAATAGCGCTCGTCGATCTCATGCACGGGCAATCCCGTGCGCCCCTGGAGTTGGCGCGCGAACCGCCGAGCGCGGTCGGTGTTCACATGAGGCGCGCCGTCGGGGTGGAACGGCACGCTAACCACCAGCGCATCGGGCTGCCACTGCACGACCAGTTCGGTGATCCGCTGGAAACGCTGCTGGCCCTGAGCTTCAAGGGTGAGCAAAGGCTTGGCATGGCCAAGCAATGTGTTTCCCGTGGCCACGCCCACGCGCTTGATGCCGTAGTCGAAAGCCAGAAAGGAGCGCTCGTGGCGCAAGGAAGCCGCCCGACCCTGCGGGCTCATGCGTGCCCAGCCTCCTGGCTGAGCATGCGAGGGTCGATGCCCAATAGCGACAGCGCCTTGTCGTAGCGCTGCTCCACCGGGGTCTCGAAGATCACCGAGGGCTCGGCAGTGACATTCAGCCAGCCGTTGCGGCCGATCTCATCCTCGAGTTGCCCGGCTCCCCATCCGCTGTAGCCCAGCGTGATGAGCACCCGGCGGGGTCCCGCGCCACTGGAAAGAGCCTCCAGCACATCCCGGCTTGTGGTCATCTCCACATTTGCCCCGGGAATTGCGAGCGTGGAGTGGTAGGGGCTTTCCTCGGTGCCCACCCGCTCGTGCAGCACGAAGCCGCGCTCCGTCTGCACCGGGCCGCCGAAAAAGACGGGCGCATCCTGCAGGTCATCGCGTCCCAGGTGGAGCTCGACCTTTTCGAACAGCTTGGTCATGGTGATGTCGATGGGCTTGTTGATCACCAGACCCAGGGCGCCGCGCTCATTGTGCTCGCACAGGTAGACCACGCTGCCGCAGAAGCGGTCGTCGGCCATGCCGGGCATGGCGATGAGAAACTGGTTTGTCAGGTTGATCTGATCGCCGGGCATGCACGAATTCTAAGCTGTCCGATACTCTGGCGCATGACCGACAAGCCAGTGGACAGCTGCCTGGTGTGGATGCGGCGCGACCTGCGCTGCGATGACCATGCCGCCCTTGGGCACGCGTTGCGCAACGCCCGGCGCGTCTGGTGCGCCTTTGTGTTCGACACCGACATTCTGGCCAGCCTGCCCAGGCGCGACCGCCGTGTGGCGTTCATCCATGCCGCACTCCAGGAGGTTGACGCCACGCTTGGACGCTGGGCTCGGGAGGCCGGGCTCGCACAGCCTCAAGGCGTGGGCCTGATCGTGCGTCACGGCCGTGCGGTGGACGAGATTCCTGCGCTGGCCCAGAGCCTTGGCGCTTCGCGTGTGGTGGCCAGCCATGACGACGACCCTGTGGCGCTTGAGAGGGACGCTCAGGTGCTGCAGCGCCTGACTCGGCAACGGGTCGAATGGGTCAGCGTCAAGGATCATGTCGTGTTCGAACGCGGTGAAGTCCTGACCCAGGGCGGCCGGCCCTACGGCGTGTTCACACCGTACAGGAACGCCTGGCTCAAGCGCCTGGCGCAGGACCCGCGAGCGCTGGAGGCGCACGAGACTCGAGCCCACGCCCGGCGCCTGGCGCCCGTGCCGCCAGCCCTTCATCAGCCCTTGCCCAGCCTGTCCGACATCGGATTTGAAGCCACAGACCCCGGCGACCTGCGACTGCCCCTGGGAGCCAGCGGCGCGCGCATCCTGTTCAATGACTTTCTGGCGCGCATCGATGCCTATGCCCAGGCGCGGGACTACCCATCGATCAAGGGGCCGAGCTACCTTTCGGCACACCTTCGATTCGGCACCATCTCGGTGCGCGAGCTCGCGCGCCATGCCTGGGAACGATCCCAGGCGGGTTCCCCGGGAGCGGCCAGCTGGCTGTCCGAGCTGGCTTGGAGGGACTTCTATCACCAGATCCTGCACCACCACCCCCGTGTGGTGGCGCACGCCTTCAAGCCGGAATACGACCGGATCCAGTGGAACGAGGGCCCCGAGGCCCAAGCGCACTTCGAGGCCTGGTGCCAGGCACGCACCGGCTACCCGCTGGTCGATGCGGCCATGCGCCAGCTCAACCAGACCGGCTGGATGCACAACCGCCTGCGCATGGTCGTTTCCAGCTTCCTGATCAAGGATCTGGGCATCGACTGGCGACGCGGCGAGGCCTATTTCGCCGAAAAGCTCCTCGACTTCGATCTGGCGGCCAACAACGGCGGCTGGCAGTGGGCCGCCTCCAGCGGTTGCGACGCACAGCCCTATTTCCGCATCTTCAACCCCATCAGCCAAAGCCTGAAGTTTGACGCGCAGGGCCACTTCATCCGCCGTTATCTGCCCGAGCTCTCGGCGCTGCCGGATTCGGCGCTGCATGCCCCCTGGCAGGCAAGGCCGGTAGACCTTGCGGCCGCAGGCCTCGTGCTTCCCAGGGACTACCCGCTGCCCATCGTGGCGCACGAGACGGCCCGACAGGCCACCTTGCAGCGCTACGCGGTGGTCAAGGTCAAAGGCGAGGATTGAGAGGGACAGGCAGAGGCGTCACCGCGCCCTCAGACCGGGACCATCTCAAAGTCTTCCTTGCGGGCGCCACATTCCGGGCAGGTCCAGTTCATCGGCACGTCGTCCCAAGCCGTGCCCGGGGCGATGCCGTGCTCGGGATCGCCGGCAGCTTCGTCGTAGATCCAGCCGCAGATCAGGCACATCCAGGTTTTGCTGTTCGACATGGTCTTGGGGCGAAGGCTTCCGTCACTACAATGATGAACGAATTCTAGTGGCGGCCCGCCGCATCGAGCCGGCGCAACGCGCAAAGCAACTCCATGAGCGATCAGCATCCAGCACAGGACACGGCGGACTCCGCCCTGCACGACAGTGAGCCCGCTCCGGCCAATGTGCTCAGCTTCAATGCCAGTGAAGCGACGGGAGCCGGGGGCGTCGGGGGCGATGTCTGCACCTTTGCGGCCATGGGGGCCCATGGCCTGCCCGTGGTGGCCACGCTGGTCATGCGCGACACGGCCGAGGTCTTCGAACAGCATCTGATCGAGCCCGATGCGGTGGCTCAGCAGGCCCGAACGGTGCTGGAAGATGTTTCGATATCCGCATGGAAGGTGGGATTCCTCGGTTCGGCCGAGAACGTCAGCGCAGTGGCCGAGATCCTGTCGGACTACCCCCAGGTGCCGCTGGTGGCCTACATGCCCGCCCTGGGTTGGATGGATGAGGATGAGCAGCAGCCTTATCTGGACGCGTATCGCGAACTCATCCTGCCCTCGGCCGAGGTTTTGGTGGGCAATCACAAGACGCTCACCGACTTCCTCCTGCCGGACTGGGAGGGCCAGCGCCCCCCCTCGGCCCGCGAGTTGGCCGTGGCCGCTTCGCAGCACGGGGCCCGGCATGTGCTGGTCACGGGCATCGTGTTGCCCGCGCGGGCGCAGGAAAGCCACGTGGACAATGTGCTGGCCTGCGACAGCGGTGCCATCTGCGGAGAGAAATTTGAGCGCTTCGAGGCCTCTTTCATCGGCGCGGGAGACACCCTTTCGGCAGCGCTGACCGCGCTGCTGGCGTCGGGCGCGGACTTGCCCAACGCCGTGGCCGAGGCGCTGTCCTTCCTGGACCAGAGTCTGGATGCCGGTTTTCGGCCAGGAATGGGGCATGTGGTTCCCGACCGGTTCTTCTGGGCAGTTCCGCCCGAGGACGAAGACGGTCAGGAGGAACCCTTCGGCGGCCCTGGGGGCCTGGAAGATCCAGGTGCTGCTCGTGGGCCGAAACGCATGCACTAGCGCCTGCGGCCGGCCACGGCGGCAGACGCACCGCCAGGCTCGGCGCTGCCGCACCCACGGAGGAAGTTGATGAGCACAGGCACAGGCACACGCACGAACAGCGGGCTCTTCGAGCGCGCGCAGCGGGTCATTCCCGGCGGGGTCAACTCGCCGGTGCGGGCATTCCGCGCCGTCGGCGGGACGCCAAGATTCATCGCCAGAGCCCAGGGCGCCTACCTTTGGGATGCGGAGGAGAGGCGCTACATCGACTACATCGGCTCCTGGGGCCCGATGATCCTCGGCCACGGGCACCCGGCGGTGCTGGAGGCGGTGACCCGCGCCGCCCACGAGGGGCTGAGCTTTGGGGCGCCCACCGAGCGCGAAGTCGAACTGGCGGAGGCCATCATCGCCCTCGTGCCCAGCCTTCAGCAGGTGCGTCTCGTGAGTTCGGGAACCGAGGCGGCGATGAGCGCAATCCGCCTGGCGCGGGGCGCCACTGGGCGCAGCCGCCTGATCAAGTTTGAAGGCTGCTACCACGGCCATGCCGACGCCCTGCTGGTCAAGGCCGGCTCGGGCCTGGCCACCTTCGGCAACCCGACGAGCGCCGGTGTGCCTCCCGAGGTGGTCAAG
This sequence comes from uncultured Rubrivivax sp., assembly GCA_964475695.1. Taxonomy (GTDB): domain Bacteria; phylum Pseudomonadota; class Gammaproteobacteria; order Burkholderiales; family Burkholderiaceae_C; genus RFTU01. The sequence goes on along the minus strand of CAYYYC010000022.1, from coordinate 11,326 downwards.
CACACCCTGGTGCTGCCCTACAACGACGTGCAGGCCCTGGAAGCCGCCTTTGCCGAATGCGGCTCCGAAGTGGCCTGCGTGATGGTCGAGCCGATCGCGGGGAACATGAATTTCGTGCGTGCGTCAGTGCCCTTCATGGCGCGGCTGCGCCAGTTGTGCAGCGCCCATGGCGCCCTGCTGGTTTTCGACGAGGTGATGAGCGGGTTTCGCGTGGCCTTGGGCGGGGCGCAGAGCATCTATTCAGGCCTGATCCCCGGGTTCGCGCCCGACATGAGCGTCTTTGGCAAGGTGATCGGCGGCGGGATGCCCCTGGCCGCCTTTGGCGGGTCGCGCGACGTGATGTCGCAGCTCGCCCCGCTGGGTCCGGTCTATCAGGCCGGAACACTTTCGGGCAACCCCGTGGCCACGGCGTGCGGCCTGGCGACCCTGCGCGAGATCGCCCGCCCCGGTTTCTTCGAAGCCTTGAGCGGGCGAACCCGGGAGTTGGTCGGCGGCCTGCAGGCGGCGGCCCGAGAGGTCGACGTGGACCTGTGCGGGGACAGCGAAGGCGGGATGTTCGGCTTCTTTTTCAGTCCCTCCCTCCCCCAGGACTACCCTGCCGTGATGGCCACCGACAAGGAACGATTCAACCGCTTCTTCCATGCCATGCTTGATCGGGGCGTCTACCTCGCGCCCGCAATGTATGAGGCCGGCTTCGTCAGTGCGGCGCACACCCGTGAGGACATCGATCTGACCGTCCGGGCCGCGCGCGAGTCGCTGGCGGCGATCCGCGCCTGAAGCCCAGGCCTGAGCGCTCCTGGCCATGCACATCCACATTCTGGGAATCTGCGGCACCTTCATGGGCGGCTTGGCTGCGATCGCGCGCGAGGCCGGCCATCGGGGCACGGGCTGCGACCGCGGCGTCTACCCCCCGATGAGCGATCAGCTGCGCAGCCTGGGCATCGATCTGATCGAAGGCTATGGGCCTGAGCAGCTCGACATCCGGCCTGACCTCTTTGTCGTCGGCAACGTGATCACCCGAGGCAACCCCCTGATCGAGGCGATTCTGGATGCGGGGGCACCCTTTGCGAGCGGCCCGCAGTGGCTCAGCGAGCATGTGCTGCGCGGGCGCCATGTTCTGGCTGTGGCCGGAACCCACGGCAAGACGACGACCACGGCGATGCTGGCCTGGATTCTGGAACACGCCGGACTGCAGCCCGGATTCCTCGTCGGCGGTGTCCCCGAGAACTTCGGGGTCTCCGCACGGCTTTCGGCGGGCCCGGGGTCGGCCCACGCCCGCCCCATGTTCGTCATCGAAGCGGACGAGTACGACACGGCGTTCTTCGACAAGCGCAGCAAGTTTGTCCATTACCAGTCGAGGACGGCAGTGCTCAACAACCTGGAGCACGACCACGCCGACATCTTCCCGGATCTGCAGGCCATCGAAACGCAGTTCCATCACCTGGTCAGGACGGTGCCTGCCTCGGGCACCCTGGTGGTCAATGCCCGCGACGAGGCCCTGGCGCGAGTCCTCTCCCGGGGAGCCTGGAGTCAGGTCCGGCGCTTTGGCTCGCTCAGGGAGGAACCGGGCTGCCTCAGGGCGCGTGGTGAGCCCCAGTCATTCGACGTCTTGCGCGGCTCGCTGAGAGTTGGACGCCTGGAGTGGGGGCTCAGCGGCGAGCACAACCAGCTCAACGCGCTGGCAGCCATCGCCGCTGCAGAGTCGGTGGGGATCACCCCTGAGCAGTCGTGCTCGGCGCTGGCGGCGTTCCGCGGGGTCAAGCGGCGCATGGAACTCGTGGGCTCGGTGAAGGCAGCCGGCGGCGAGATCCGGGTCTATGACGACTTTGCCCACCACCCCACCGCAATCCGCGCCACGGTCGACGGGCTTCGCCGCCAGCTCGATCGACAGGGTGGCCAAGGGCGGGTGTTGGCCATCTTCGAGCCCCGGTCCAACACCATGAAGCTGGGAACGATGAAAGCGCAACTGCCCTGGGCGCTGGAGCAGGCCGCCCTGGCCTTCTGCCACAGCGCCGGGCTCGACTGGAATGCGGCCGAAGCCCTCAAGCCCATGGGTGCGCGAGCCAGCGTGCACGAGTCCCTGGATGGTCTCGTGGGCGCTGTGGCCGGTCAGGCGCGGGCCGGAGACCACCTGCTGTGCATGAGCAACGGCGGGTTCGGCGGCGTTCAGAGCAGGCTGCTGAGCACCCTGGCCTTGCGCCACGGCGCCTGAGCCGGTCGTCCCCTCCTCAAGCGGGCCCCCGGCCATCCCAAGGGGGCACCACTCCGTTGGCCGCATGGGGCGCGCTTCGGGTAAGGTTGGGGGTTGCCTTTCCCTGAACAAGGAACCCCAAGATGTTCGATCACCAAACCGTCAGCCCCGGAGTCAATGCCTGCCCTGCGGCGCTTGGCCCTGACCGTGATCCGCGGCGACCCTGGGTGGCCCTGACTTTGGCCGGCCTGCTGAGCGCCTGCGCACAGAACCCGACCGCCGAGACGCAGCCCCCCGCGGCCGGGCCGGCTGCCGCGGTGTCATCACCCGTCACCGGGCCAGCGAAAGTCGCCGCTGCAGCGCAGGCGCCAACACCGGCAGCACCGCAGCCCGCAGCGCCTGCCGCCTCGGGGGCTGGTGCTGCGCCGCGCCCCTCCGCCGCGGGAGTTGCGAACCCGGCCGCTGCGGCAGCGCTGGCGGCGGCCCTGGGGCGGCCTCAGGCGACGCCTGCGGCGCCACCCGCTTTCGCAGAGGTCGTGCGCGATGCCAAGCGAGTCGACGGGTTCCTGCCCGTGTGGACCAAGGACGACAAGGTCTGGCTCGAGATTGCGCCAGCCGCGATGGACAAGCCTTTCTTCTTCGCAATCTCCGTGGCCACGGGCCTCGGCGAGCGGTTCTTCTGGCCCGGCTTGATGGGCGGCAGCCAAGTGGTTGAACTGCGCAAGACGGGCTCGACGATCCAGCTGATTGCCAAGAATCTGAAGGTCAGGGCACCGGCCAACACCCCGCTGGCCACGGCGTTGGCCGAGAGCTACTCCGACAGCCTCCTGGCCACGGCCGCTGCGGCGTCGGCGCCGCACCCCGAGCGCAAGTCCATCCTGGTCGACGCCAACTCGCTCCTGGGAGGCGACATCAGCGGCGCGCAAACCCGCCTGGAAGGCGCCTACCGCCTCTCCTATTCACTGGATCGGGCCAACTCCGGCATCGTCAAGACCAACGCCAGCGCCCAGGGCACCAGCGTGACCGTGCGCCAGCACTTTGCCGTGCCGCGATTGCCCACTGCCGCGCCGGGAGGGGCCGGGCCAGGCCCGGCCACGGCCCCGACGCCCCCGACTGCGGTCCCCGACCCGCGCAGCCTTTTCCTGTCCCACACCTACACGATGGCCCCGCTGCCCGCAGAGCCCATGAGCCCGCGCATGCCCGACCAGCGGGTGGGATATTTCACCGAGTCCCACACCGACTTCGGCAGGGATGCCGGCGGCGACCGGCGCACCCACCAGATCAAGCGCTGGCGTCTGGAGAAGAAGGACCCGCAGGCCGAAATCTCCGAGCCCAAGGAGCCGATCCGAGTGGTGATGGACCGCAACATTCCCGTGAAGTGGCGTGAGCCGATCCGGGAGGGCATCCTGGAGTGGAACAAGGCCTTCGAGAAGGCCGGCTGGCGCAATGCGCTCGTCGTGGAGCAGCAGGCCGACAACACCGACTGGAGCACTCTGGAGGGGACTCGGATTCTGGCTGTGCGATGGTTCGCCATCGAGGGCTCGGGCGCCACCGCTGTAGGGCCGAGCCAGGCTGACCCGCGAACGGGGGAAATCCTTCGCGGTGCCGCCATCGTTCCGGAGAACTGGGTTCGCGTCGGTCGCAACCGGATCCGCGACACCCAACCGCCGCTGGCCAGCGCGATGCCCGCCGGCTTGGCGCCGTTTGCCGCTCACGACCACTCGCTGTGCACGATGAGCCATGACGCCCTGGAACAGGCCGAAATGGGCTTTGAGCTGCTGGTGGCGCGCGGAATGATCGATCCGCAGGGGCCGCAAGCCGACCGCTTCATTGCGGGCAGCCTCAAGGACGTGACGATGCACGAAGTCGGGCATGCCCTGGGCCTGCGCCACAACTTCAGGGCCTCCACGGGAGTGACACGCCTGCAGCTGCGCGACAAGGCTTTCACCGCGCAGCGTGGCGTCTCCAACTCGGTCATGGACTACAACGCGCTGAATCTGCCCCTGCAGGGCGAAGCCGATGCGGATCTCCAGATGGGCACACTTGGCGCCTACGACTACTGGGCCATCGAATACGGCTACCGCGCCTTCCCCGCTGAACGCGAGGCTGCAGGCCTGGCTGAGATCGCAGCGCGCAGCGACAAGGACCCCTCCCTGGCCTATGCCACCGACGAAGACGCGGCCACGCCGGACCCATTGGTCAATCGCTACGACCTGGGGGACGACCCCCTGGCCTATGCGCAAAAGCAGATGAAGCTGTCGAGGGAGCTGTGGGCCAGAACACAGGCCCGGCCGCTGGCGCCCACGGATGACATGACCATCTATCGGCGCGTCCTGCAGCGCGTGTTTGCCGGCATCGGCGCCACAGTGCCGTTGGCCACCCGATATGTCGGCGGGTCGGTGCACTCACGGGCGCTGGCGGGGCAGAACGAGCCACTGATCACGCCCGTGCCGGCAGGAAGGCAACGCGAGGCCCTGAACTTCGTGGTCGGCGAGCTGTTCTCCAGCAACAGCTTTCGCTTCGACCCCAAGATCATGAGCCGCTTGGGCATCGACCAGTTTGACCGCATCTCATCGCGCAGCGCCACCTCCACCGACTTCAGCCTGCCGCAGGCTGTGCTGGCCGTGCAGCGTGGCGCGCTTGAGGCGCTGATGAGCGAGTCTCTGGCCTCTCGCATGGCCGACGCGGAGCACAAGGTCGAAGACCCGAGGAAGTTGATGAGCTATGCCGATGTGCAGGCTCGCCTGACCGCCGCGATCTGGTCCGAGTTGCGCGAGAACAAGGCCACGGGCCGGGATGTCGATACCCTCAGACGCAACCTTCAGCGCGAACATGCGAGACGGCTGGCCTCGGGGCTCCTTCGTCCGGCCGCCTCAGGCAGCAGCGCCGACGCGCCGGCGGTCAATCGCATGGTGGCCCGGCAGCTTGAAGGTGAGTTGCGCGCGGCGTTGGCCGCTGCGGGTTGGAGCGCCATGGCGCGAGCTCACCTGGAAGACAGCCTGGCGCTGATCAGTGAGGCACTCAGGGCGCCTCTGAACAAGCAGGGAGTGTGAGGCGCAAGGGGAAGATGGCATGAGACTGAGGGATCGGGTCTGCATCATCACGGGCGCCGGGCAAGGCATCGGCCTGGCTACGGCCAGGCGCTTTGCCGGCGAGGGTGCGTTGGTGGTGGCCTGCGACCTGCGCCAGGCCGATGTGGATGCCGCCGTGGCCCAATGCCGCGCCGCAGGCGGCCCTGCACAAGGGTCTATCGGCTTTGTCTTGAGCGTGACCGACAGGGCGAAGGTCGACGAGATGGTGGCTTCGGTGAAGGCCCGACTCGGGCGCATCGATGTCCTCGTCAACAACGCCGGTATCACGCGCGATGCCAGGCTGCAGAAGATGAGCCTGGAGCAATTCGATGCCGTGATTGACGTCAACCTGCGCGGCGTGTTCCATTGCAGCCAGGCGGTGGCTGAGACGATGACCGCCCAAGGCGCAGGTGTGATCCTCAACGCCAGCTCCATCGTGGGGATCTACGGAAACTTCGGCCAAACCAACTATGCGGCCAGCAAGTTTGGCGTCATCGGCCTGACCAAGACCTGGAGCCGCGAGCTTGGCCCCAAAGGCGTTCGCGTCAATGCGGTGGCTCCGGGCTTTGTGGCCACCCACATCCTGGACACCATCCCCGAAAAGGTCATGGCCGAAATGACTCAGGAGGTGCCGCTGCGCCGCTTGGGCAAGCCTGAGGAGATCGCCAGTGTCTACGCCTTCCTGGCCAGCGACGATGCCAGCTACATCAACGGCGCGGTCATCGAAGTCAGCGGTGGCTTGACGATCTAGCGGCAACGCCTGCAGCGCTGAAACCACGGACAATCCAAGGGTGAGCTACGCCCTGTTCGAAGACGCCGGAAAGTTTCAGGCCGGTCGAATCCTCGCCGAGTCCGAGGCTTCGCTGCAGCTCGAGCTTGACTCAGGCAAGCGCGTCAAAGTGAAGGCCGCACATGTGCTGCTTCGCTTTGCCCGGCCTGCCCCGGCCGAGCTTCTTGGCCGCGCGCGCGAGTTGGCCTCACAGATCGACCTGGACTTGGCCTGGCAGTTCGCCCCCGAGGGCGACTTCGGGTATGCCGAACTGGCCCACGAGTATTTCGACCCCAAGGCCGATGATTGCCATCTTGCCGCGGCGCTGCTGCGTCTGTTCGAGGCGCCGCACTATTTCAGGCGCGTCGGCAAAGGCCTCTTTCGCAAGGCTTCGCAGGAAACGGTGGCCGCTGCGCTTGCGGGGATCGAGCGCAAGAGGCAGGTGGCGGCCCAGATCGAGGCGTGGGCCGCCGAATTGGCCGCGGGCCAGTGCCCAGGCCCTGTGCGCGAGCAGATCTACCGCATCCTGTTCAAGCCCGACAAGAATGCCCCGGAATACAAGGCCGTGGTCGAGGCCTCACGCCGCAGTCAACGCTCACCGCTGGACCTGCTGAAGGCCGCGGGCGCGATCGACAGCCCCTTCCAGTTCCATTGGAAACGGTTTCTGTTCGAGCACTTTCCCAAAGGCGTGGAATTTGCCAAGGTCGACGCGCCGCCACTGCCCGAAGAACTCCCGATGGCCCCTGCTGCGGCCTTCTCGATCGACGACTCGGCCACCACCGAAATTGACGATGCGATTTCTGTGCAGGGTCTGGGCAGCGGCAGTGTGACCCTGGGGATCCACATCGCCGCGCCCGCCCTGGCCATTGCACCCGGAACCGCACTGGACCAGATCGCCCTGCAGCGCCTGTCCACGGTCTACATGCCGGGGCACAAGCTGACCATGCTGCCCGACCCGGTGGTGCAGGCCTGCACTCTGGCTGAGGGCCGCGCCACTGCGGCAGTCAGCCTGTATGTCTCGATCGACGAAGCCAGCCTGGAGATTCGAGGGCGAGAGACAGTGCTCGAGCGGGTGCATGTGGCCGCCAACCTGCGGCACGACCGGCTCGAGGACCAGGTCACCGAGCAGGCGCTGCTCGACCCGCCAGTCGGTGATGTCTCGATACCCTTCCACCGGGAACTGGCCTTCGGCTATCGGCTGGCCCGGCATCTCAAGCGGCAACGCGAGGCTGTGCGCGGCAAGCCGGAGACCTTCAACCGGCCTGACTTCAGCTTCCGCCTCGAGGGCCGCAATGGCTCACAAGACGAGCCTCCCGACGGCCAGGAGACCGTGGTCATCTCGCAGCGTCGCCGCGGCTCGCCGCTGGATCTGTTGGTGGCCGAGCTGATGATTCTGGCCAACAGCAGTTGGGGCGCGATGCTGGCCGAGCTCGGGGTGCCCGGGATCTATCGCAGCCAGGCAAGCCTGACCCCGGGGGTCAAGGTCCGCATGGGCATCAAGCCCGCTCCCCATGCGGGCATGGGGGTCGCCCACTACACCTGGGCCTCGTCCCCGCTGCGTCGGTATGTGGATCTTCTCAACCAATGGCAGATCATCGCTTGCGCTCGGCATGGCCGCACGGCAGCTCTGGCCGCGCCGTTCTCGCCCAAGGATGCGCAGCTCTACTCGATCGTCTCCGCGTTCGACGCCGCCTACACCGCCTATGCGGACTTTCAGCGCGACATCGAGCGCTACTGGACCTTGCGCTGGCTCGAGCAGAACGCCGTGGGCGAGCTGCCGGCGACGGCCGTGCGGGACGGACTGGTCCGCGCCGACGATCTGCCCCTGGTGTTCAAGGCCACCGGGGCGGAATCCATGCCTCGAGGCGCACGCCTGGTGGCGCGCATCCAATCCCTGGACCTGTTGACTCTGGAGCTGCATGCCAGCGTGCTGCGACGGGTTGAGGAGCCGTCTGAGGATGGCGCGGCCGGTTCGGGCGCCGATGAGGAGGAGGACGGTCTGGCGGCAGCCTCCGCGCCGCTGACCCTTGCCATCGAGCTCGGCCCGGATGAGAGCAGGGACGATGGAGGCAGCAGCGCATGAGCCAACGCTTTGCCGTCATCGGCAATCCGGTGTCGCACAGCCAATCGCCGTTCATCCACCACCAGTTCGCCACGCAACTGGGGCGCGAGATCGAATACGGGCGGATTGAGGCTCCTTTGGATGGTTTCGAGACAACGGTCCGCCGATGGGCCGAGTCCGGTGCGCGAGGCTGCAACATCACGGTTCCCTTCAAGTTCGAGGCTCCCCGCTTGGCTGCAGGATGCACGCCCAGAGCGGCGCTGGCCGGTGCCGCCAACACGCTGCGCTTCGACACCCAGGGTTGGCAGGCCGACAACACCGATGGGCAGGGTCTGGTCACCGACATCGAGGTCCACGCGGGATTCGCGGTCCGGGGCAGCACGGTGCTGATGATCGGCGCGGGTGGCGCGGCCTGCGGCGTGCTCGGGCCGCTGCTTGCGGCAGGCCCCCGCCGCGTGGTGGTGGCCAACCGCACAGCCGCTCGGGCCGCCGCGCTGGTGGCATCCCATCAACAGTGGGCTCAGGCCCACTCGGTCGGGCTCCACGCCTGTGGATTGGAGGAAATCCGCTCAGTCTGCCCGCAGGGCTGCGAGTTGCTGGTCAACAGCAGCTCCAGCAGCCTGTCTGAATCGTCCTGTCCGGCGCCGCAGGGCGTGCTGCGTCCCGGCGGGCTGGCTGTGGACTTGATGTACGGTGTCCTCGCCGAGCCGTTCTTGCGTTGGGCCGAGGCCCAGGGGGCAATCGCCCGCGACGGTTTGGGCATGTTGGTGGAACAGGCCGCTGAAGCCTTTCGCTTCTGGATGGGTGAACGCCCACTTACTGCGCCAGTGCTTCAGGCCCTGCGCGTCCGGCTTGCTCAGGCGGGGGCCTGACCATGGCGGGGCAATGCCTGCGCCTGCTGGGCCTGTTGCTGCTGGGGGCGGTTGCCCTGCAGTGCTACTTCGCCGGGCGCGTGCTGCTGATGGCTCATCTGGACCCGGCATCCACCACCTTCCAACGCACACAGGCGGCTCGAATACTGCACAGGGAGCAGCGCCTGCCCTGGAGCCAGACCTGGTTGGCGATCTCGGCCATGGGCCCCCACTTGCCTCATGCCGTCATCTCCAGCGAGGATGGAACCTTCTTCGAGCACGAGGGCCTGGATTGGGATGCGATCCGAAAGGCCAGGGCCCGCAACGAGCGCCCGAGCCCCGGTCGGGCGGAGCGGCCCATCGGTGGATCCACAATCACCCAGCAGCTGGCCAAGAATCTCTTTCTCAGCGGCGAGAGAACCTACTGGCGCAAGGGCCAGGAGGCGCTGATCACGCTGGCTTTGGAGGCGTTTCTGGACAAGCGGCGCATCCTGGAGATCTATCTCAACAGCGTGGAATGGGGAGAAGGTGTCTTTGGCGCCGCGGCCGCTGCGCAACACTACTATCGTGTCGTGCCCGGCCGGCTGCAGCCCCAACAGGCGGCGCGCTTGGCGGTGATGCTGCCAGCCCCTCGGCGGTTCGAGCGGCTTGCCAATTCGGCCTACCTGGCCGGGCGTGCGCAGGCGATCCTGACCCGCATGCAGATGCAGCCCATGCCGGCCGGACTCAAGCCATGAGCCAATCCCGGGAGATTGCGGCATCGGCGGCGACCTGGGTGGTCGAGCATGGCTTGGATTACGCCGCGGCTCGCCGCAAGGCGATCGAGCACCTCGGCCTGGCCGGTCAGCGCGGCCTCGAGGCACCTGACGCACTGCAGATCGAGGACGCAGTCCGCGAGCACCTGGCTCTGTTCCATGCCCAAAGGCACGCCAGCGAACTTCGCGCGATGCGGATGCTGGCGGCACACTGGATGCGACGGCTGGAACTGTTCAACCCGCACCTGGGCGGCGCTGTCTGGCGGGGGACGGCCACGGCTGATTCGCCCATCCTCCTGGACCTCTACACGGATGACCCGACTGGGCCCGAGGTGGCGCTGCTCAATCAGAATGTCGCCTTTGAGACAGGCCAGCGCGACGGGCGTGGTCGGGAGCCGGTCCCGTTGATCGGAATTCATGCCCGCGGCCCCGGCCTGAGCTCGGTCGTGCCCATCGAGATCAGCGTCTGGCCGGTCGATGGTGTGCGTGGCGCCCTCAAGCCTGACGCGCGCGGACACGCCTGGCGCGGCACACTGGAATCCCTGCGGCGTCTGCTCGATGAACCGGAGTTCCCATGAGTCAGCCCCCGAACACCGATCCAGGCTCCAGTCCGAAAGACCAGGGCCAAGACGATCCCGTGGCCAGTCGCCGGTTGGCTTTGCTGGCCGTGGGCCTGACGGGCCTTGGAGCGGGCGCGGGATGGTCCTGGTGGCGTCAGTCGCGGGGGCGGGAGACGCCGGCAGCCACCGCCGGGCGGTCGCTCGGTGAGGAGTTCTGGGCCCTGAGCCTGCCCACCCCCCAGGGGCCGCCGTTGAGTCTGGCCAGCTTCAGGGGCAAGCCGCTGCTGGTCAACTTCTGGGCCACCTGGTGCCCGCCTTGTGTGCGGGAGATGCCCCTGCTGGACGCATTCCATCGCAAGCATTCGCCGCAGGGTTTGCAGATCCTGGGCCTGGCTGTGGATGGCCCCACAGCCGTTCGCAACTTTCTGGACCGCTCACCGGTGGGTTTTGCGGTGGGTCTGGCTGGCGCAGAAGGCACCGGCCTGGCTTCGAGCCTGGGCAACTCTCAGGGGGGCCTGCCTTACACCGTGTTGGCCGATGCCCGTGGCACCATCATCCGAACCCAGGCCGGCGAACTCAGCTCCCCAGTGCTGATCGCCTGGGCAGCGGCGGTAGGCCTGGGCCCCGCTTCTTCCTAGGCGCCCCCTCAGGTTTCAGCGGCTCGTGGCGACCAAATCAAGGCGCCGAATGACGGTAACTCTCACGAATTGAGCCTAAAATTTCCATTTTTTTACTTAAAGAGCCACAAAAGCCGCCAACCCTCAAAACTGAACCGAGTGAACCAGGGGCTGCACCGGCCGACCATCGGCATCATCAAAGAGTCGCATACACTCCACGCTTTCGCAAAAGTCGGAATTCGGGCGCAATGACCGCAAGTTGACTGCTGTTGTGGCAACTTGAACACTTCGACCCCTGCCGATCTGGAGAGACCATGGATCTGCGCAAGCTCAAAACCCTCGTCGATCTCGTTTCCGAGTCCAACATTTCGGAACTGGAAATCACGGAAGCCGAAGGCAAGGTTCGCATCGTCAAAGCCGCCACGCCAAGCCCCATCGGCCCGACCGTCT
>CAYYYC010000021.1:937-16610 GCA_964475695.1 uncultured Rubrivivax sp. | reverse complement strand
GCGTCGGGCAGCAAGACGAACTGCAGCAAGCCCCCGAAAGCCACCATGGCGGCAATGGCGGGAAACACCACTTCCCATTCAACCTCGGCGCCGAGAGCTGCGAATCCGCGCAAGGCATGCGGCGCGGCAGACCCCAGGATGAGCGCAGCCAGCAACCACCCCAGGGCATGACCCAACCCTCGGCGGTACCACTGTGAAGCGATCTTCATCCCCACAGGGTAGATGCCGGCCAAGCTGAAGCCGGCGGCCACCCGCCAGGCCTTCAACGCCTCCCAGTCATCCGCCCACCATCCCGAGCCCAAGGTGCAAGCAGACCCGACGAGGCTGCAGACGAGGAAAACCCAACGGGCCGGAAACCGGTCAGCCACGGCCAGAACCGCAAAAAACAGGGTTCCGGCAATGAAACCCGCCTGGAGCAAGGAGGTCAGCGTGGCTGCTGCCGAACTCGGCCATCCGTGAGCCGCCTGAAGGTCAGGCATCACGGCATTGGCCGCAAACCAGAGCGAAGTGCCGCAGAACTGCGACAGGAGCAGCACAGGCAGCACCCGGCGGGGGATCGCATCCTTGCTGCTGTCGAGTGCGGCAGGCAAGACTTTGGACATCTGCCGCCGATGTTATGCGCTGACGGCAAGCGCAATCGGGTGAGTGAACTGCGCGGCGCGCTCAGTTCCCAGGCTGGCTCCTGGGGGCGCCGCCGGTTGCACTGCTCCTGCGGATCGGAAGATTCGACACAGCCGCGCGTCCCGTGGCGCGCCCCGCCGAAAAAGCGGTTCCCTGCGTGAATTTCACATTGTCCAGCCAAGCCCGGTTCGATCCTGCCGAATCGACATCAGCCTGGTCCTTGGCATATCTCCACTGCAGGGTGTGAGCACCATCCGGGATGACCCAGGTCTCGGTCAGCCACCCCAGCTCTCCTGAAATCGAGCTCTGCTCGCTGCCATTGAAGTTGAAGGACAGCCAGTCCCGGTTGGCTTCAGAGGACACCTTCCAGTTGAAGGTGAGCAAGCCTGGACCGGTGACCACCGTCTCGACCGCGCTGAACTCGTTGTGGGTGATGTTGCCACTCGCGGCTGCGGTACCGCCCACGGCGCCAGAAACCGTGGCTGAGGTCCATCCCAGCGATGAGCCACTGCCCGCCACGGTTCCCCCAAAAGAACGCCATGACAGGAGGGTGTCATCAAGCGCCGCCGTAAGCCCCGTGCCGTCTTCAACAAACGTGGCGATCACCGAGCGCGAAGCCGACATGGCCACGGTGCAGGATGTCGATGTGCCTGAGCAGGAACCCCGCCAGCCCGCGAACCTGTATCCCAAATCCGCGGCGGCGGTCAGAACGACAGAACTGTTCAGGGCAAAGGTTCCGGTGCACTGGGCACCCGTTTGGGCCAGCGCCGATCCGCAGCGGATGCCCGCCGGAGCGCTGGTCACCAGGCCTTTGCCCGACCTCATGATCGACAGTCTGCGCGCCACATCGAAGGTGGCAGTGGTGCTCTTGGCCGCGCTCATCGCGACGACGCAGGTCGACGACGTTCCGGTGCAGGCTCCACTCCAGCCCGCAAAGGCAGCCCCACTGCCCGCGGCGGCAGACAGGGTCACTGAGGAATTTTGAGCAAATGAAGCCGTGCAGGTGCCGCTGGAGCAGTTGATTCCCGCCGGCGAGCTCGTGACCGCGCCCGCTCCGGTCCCGGACTTGGTCACCGAAAGGGCGAAAGTGGGCACCGGCGCGGCATTGAAGGTGGCCGTCACGCTGCGGGCGGCCGACATGGCCACCGTACAGCTTCCGGTGCCGCTGCACGCTCCGCTCCAGCCGGCGAATGTTGATCCGGTGGCGGGGGTTGCGGCCAGGGTCACCTGTGAATTGAGTCCCAATTGCGCCGTGCATCGCGCGCCACAACTGATCAAAGGACCGCCAAAGCTCAACCCTGTGTGCTGCGTCAGCCAGGCGGTGTAGCGGGAGACCCGGCTGTAGACGCCAGGATAGCTGGCCTGAGCACAACCCTCTCCCCAGCTGACAACTCCGGCCAAGAGCCAGCCACCGCGACGGTTGGGAACCACAAGCGGCCCGCCGCTGTCGCCCTGGCAGGAATCCTTCTCGCCGGTTCCAAGACCCGCGCAGATCATGTTGTCCGTGATCTCGGAGCCATAAGCACTGAGCTTGCAGCTGGCGGTGGAGATCATCGGCAATGTGACTTGACGCAGCAAAGACGAACCCGAGCCGCCTGAGGACGTGGTTCCCCAACCAGTCACGGTTCCCTGGATGCCGTTGGCGGCCAGGGTGGCCTCATCGGCAGCAAGCAGGGGCTCGACAGCGCCGATCGAGCTGCCGAAGGTCAATGGTGTCGACAAGCGCAGCAGCGCAATGTCGTTGTCATAGGTGCTGGGCGAATAGGAAGAATGGGCGATGACCTGGCTGACCGTGCGGACTGTTCCGGACCCCCAAGCCGTTGCCCCGGCGCGGACGGTGACGGTGTTTGCCGCAACGATCGAGCCCCCATCTTCAACACAATGGGCTGCCGTCACGATCCAATCGGCCGAAAGAATGGATCCGCCACAGGTCCATCCACCCGAGAAGCTCAATTGCACCTGCCACGGCCAGGATCCCGCGGCGGACGGCGAGCCCCCCACGATCTTCGGATCGTAGACGTCACGCACCGCAGATTCGAAAGTCCCCGAAACTGCGGTCGACGCCACCGTCCCCTGCCCCGTTCCGGCCAACCCCACCTGCAGAATAGCCTTCAAGCCTCAGGAAGTGAGTCGCCGCCGCAGGGCGCGGGATCGTGCAGGCCTCATTGTTTGTGGAGGTGTAGGACCGGCAGTCCGAGCCGGCCTCGGTGCCGTCCGGCGCGCTTCCGGCACGGAGATGAAGATCCGCATCGCCGCTGCCCCCTGAAAGTGTGACCACCAGATGCGCCGCCCCTGCAGGCACGGCGACGCTGTAGTTGGCCACACTGCCGCTGGCTCCGCTGAGCCCCGTCAGCGCCAAGGCAACGACCCGGGAGCTTGAATTGGAGTTGAAGACGGCCGTGACGGAGCGTGCGGCCGTCATGGACACCGTGCAGTTGCCCGTGCCCGAGCAGACACCACCAGCCCACCCCGCAAAGGTCGACCCTGCCGCAGCGGTGGCCGTCAGGGTGACGGATGTCCCGGAGACATACGAAGCGCTGCAGCTGGCGCCGCAACTGATGCCGGAAGGAGCGCTCGCCACGGTTCCCGACCCGGTTCCCGAGAGACCGACCAGCAGGGTGTAACTCACCGGTATGACATTGAATGTCGCTGTCACGCTGCGGGCGGCCGACATGGAAACCACACAACTCGGCGACGTGCCTGAACACACGCCGCCGCTCCACCCGGCAAAGCTTGAGCCACTCGCGGCAGCGGCGGTCAAGGTGACTGAGGTGCCGGAGGTGTAGGAAGCACTGCAGCTGGTTCCACAACTGATGCCCGTCGGCAAACTGGTGACTGTTCCCGAGCCGGCTCCTGCCCGAGTCAGGGTCAGGACGAAACTGGGCACGGCGTTGAAGGTGGCCGTCACAGTGCGGGCGGCCGTCATCGAGACGACGCAACTGCCGGTGCCTGAGCACACCCCCCCACTCCAGCCTGCAAAAGCCGAACCCGTGGCAGCCGACGCACTCAAGGTGACCGAGGTCCCCGAGGAAAAGCTGGCGCTGCAGGTCGATCCGCAATTGATACCCGAAGGGCTGCTGGTGACAGTCCCCGCGCCAGTCCCGGCACGACTGATGCCCAGCGTGTAGGAAGGCAGCGCATTGAATGTGGCCGTCACGCTTCGCGCCGCGGACATCGAGACGACGCAACTGCCGGTGCCTGAGCACACCCCCCCGCTCCAGCCGGCAAAAACCGACCCGGCAGACGCGGTTGCCGTCAGGGTCACCGATGTTCCCGAGGCGAAGGTGGCCTGGCATGTGGAGCCACAGCTGATGCCCGAGGGCGCGCTGCTGATCGCGCCTGAGCCGGCACCGGCCCTGGTCACGGTCAATGCGAAGCCGCCACCGCTCCCGAGCAGGCGGTCCAGCGCGGCCTTGCAGTCGATTCGGGGCTTCACGATGCCGTTCCTGAAATCCGTGACGGCCACCCCCGTGGCCTTGAGAGCATCTTCGATTTCGGTGACGGTCGCAGCCGGCTTGGCAGCCTTGAGGATCGCCCAGCAACCCGCCACATGGGGGGCAGCCATCGAGGTCCCCTGCTTGCTGCCGTAGGCGCCGGAAAACACCGCGGATTCGATCGAGGACCCAGGAGCCAGCAAGTCGAGAATGCTTGCCGAATTGGAGTAGCAGGCGACTCGGTCGACGCCTCCGGAATCCGTCCAACCCGAGCAGCTGTTTGCGCTGGACACATCCCAGGTGCTGCCCACGCTGACTGCCGTAGAAATGCAGGCGGGTGCGGCAATGGCGCTTGCATAGCCGCTGTTTCCCGAGGCAATCACCGTGGCGACGCCGCGCGACCTCAAGTTGTCGATCGACGCCTTGAGCGCATTCGTGTCACATGTCGCTGTGTACTGCCCGCCGCCCAGGCTCATGTTCACCGAGGCCACTTTGGTTCCCGCAATCACCAATGCATTGACACGGTCCAGTGCCGCAATCTGGTCGCCCGAGTATGAAAGCACGCAAGGCGTGCTCGAGCCACAGCTCGTCGAGCTGTCGAAGCGGCTGAAAACCTGCATCGAAATGATGTTGGCTCCGCGGGCCACGCCATAACGCCCAGCACTGGCAGCGGCACCCGCTGCGATGCCGGCAACATGGGTGCCATGGTCGCAGCCGCCGATCGAGCAACGCTGGCTCGACCCTGCAGCGGTGGAGTCATTTCCCCCGGGGCACAGCGATGTGGCACCCTGGGATGAGTTCGTGGTGCCGTAGCAGCCTTCGGCGATGATCTTTCCGGCAAAGAACGGGTGGTTGAGCTCGGTGCCCGTGTCCAGAATGGCCACGGCGTAGCCCGATCCGCTGTGACCGGCGGCCCAGGCGTCGTCGGCATTGATCAGCGGCACGCTCTGGGGAAGCGATGGGGGCACCGGCACATCTTCCTCAATGCTGATCACTTCGGACAATGTCAGCAGCAGTTCGAGCTGTGCGGGGTCCACGGCCATCGAAAGGTAAGGAACCGAACTGAACGATCGTGCCTTGAGCGGGCCTGCCTGCTCGAGCTTCCTGCGAACGGACGCCTGTGCGGCCGCATGATCGGCGCGTTGCGCTCGAGCCTGATCCGCGGTCAAGAAGCCCTCAGGGGCATGGGCGGACCGCACACCGACGATCACAGGCAACGAGCCGGCGCGCGCCACCTTTTGCCTCAGGAGGCGAACCTGCTCCACAACGGAGGATTCGGGATTCTGGGCCAGCGGATAGGGCGAGGCACTGACCAACAATCGCCTTTCGTTCGGCGCAGTGCCCTGTGCCCATGCGCCCAGGGCGAGGAGCAGCAATGCTGCTGCAGTCAGGTGGCGTGAACTCATTGATTTGACCCCTTCAAACTTTTCCGTGTTGCGCCGTCATGGACGTGGAGCAACCGCAGCACTCACGAACCTGAACGATGCCGTGACCGCCTTGCTCGCTGTCATCTGCACGACACAGACCGTCGCCGATCCGGTGCAGGCGCCGCTCCACCCGGCAAACTCATACCCGTTGGCTGCAGTGGCCGTCAAGGAGACCGATGAATTTCCGGCAAACGACGCAGCACATTGAACCGGTGTCTGGCTGATTGTGGAACCACATGACACACCATCGGGAGCACTGACCACCTGGCCGGAGCCTTTGAGGTACACCGACAGGCGTTGATTGCGGATGAAGGAAGCCGTCGCTTGGCGCGGCGCAGACATCACGACAGTGCAGTCGCCCGTCCCCGAGCACCCTGAACCGCTCCAACCCGCGAATGTCGATCCGCTGGCGGCCGTGGCAGTCAGCACAACCGTCTGGCCCAACTCAAATCGGGCACTGCAGTTACTGCCACAGTCCACCCTGCTGGGCAGGCTCTGAATGGTCCCGCTTCCGGCACCCACCTTTCGCACCATCAGAACGTGGGCGGGGATCGGGCTGAACATGGCATTCACGGATTGCAAGGCCGTCATCGAAACCGCGCAGGTTGGCGATGTGCCTCGGCAGGCCGTGCCGGTCCAGCCCGCAAACGACGAGCCGGCAGATGGTGTGGCAGTCAGGGTCACAGTGGATCCCGGCGTGAATGAGGCCGAGCAGGACGAGCCGCAGTCAATGCCGGGCGTGTCGCTGCTCACCGAGCCCGAGCCACCACCGGATCGGGTGACCAGCAGCGCGTGGGCTGACATTGGCTCGAACGTTGCCGTGATCGATTGGGGTGCGGTGACAGACACCGAGCAGGCCGAGGAAGTGCCTGAGCAGCCGCCGCTCCAACCCGCGAAGGTGGATCCCCTGGATGGCACAGCGGTCAGCGCAACAGTCGTTCCGGTGTTGTAGGTCGTGCTGCAGGTGTCGCCACAACTGATTCCGGTGGGGACGCTCAAAACAGTACCCGATCCCGCCCCGGCCCGGGTGATCGTCACCGCGTGGCCTGTCGCGCCAGCATCGACCTTGAACATCCCTCGGCCATGGGTGGAGGCCACCAGGGTGGTGGAGTTGAGCCAAAAGAGCTGATCGACGGAAACATTCGCCGGCCCATCGTTGGTGGTGCCCCAGGTCAGTCCACCATCCTGGCTCGCGAAAACGCCGACTTCCGTTCCGACATAGAGGTAGGACGGATTGGCGGGATGCCGCTGAATCGCACGAACAGGCGAGGCGGGCAGCGAACCGCCAATGCTCGTCCAGGTCAAACCACCGTCGGTGGTCTTCCAGAGGTTGCTGTTGGAGTAGCCGCCGTACCCCGCATAAACCACATTGGTGTTTGAAGGGTCAACCAGAAGGCTGAGCACATAACGCCCAGGCATGCCGCTGACGTTGACCTGAGACCAGGTTGGCGCTGAGGCGGTGCCGTTGAGTGTGCGCAGGAGAGCTCCGCTGGTTCGCCCGACCCAGATCACGTCGGACTTGCCCGCGGGCACCGCGATCTGGCTGATCAGCCCCCCACCCGTCGATCCCAAAATCGCCCCCCAAGACGGTGGGGTGGCCTTGACATTGGTGCTTCGCCAAAGGGACTGACCGCCAGCCAGCATCGTGTTGGGGTTGTTTGGATCCAGCGTGAAGGGCGCAATGAACAGGGCCGTCGACCCACTCCCCGCGTCTGAGATCCCCGAATAGATGTAGGAGGCTGATGTCGTGCCGCCGGTTGTGGAGCGGTGCAGGTTGAGATAGACATACTCGCCATAGATGTAGTTGCCGTTGGTGGGATCAACCGCCGAGAACCCGCCATCGCCCCCAAAGAATGCGCTCCACTGCGTGCCACTGCCGCTGTAGACCAGTGATCCGTTGTCCTGGGTGCCGCCGATGATTCGGCCATTCGTTCCGGTGTGCCCGGCACCACTGTAGAACTGGGTGATCGCCAGGCCATTGTTCAGAGATGTCCAACCATTCGTCAGAGCCACTGTGGACACATCGTTGGCGCGGTAGACACCCCCGTCGTTTCCGAAATAGACCGTCCTGACGGTGGAGCCGTTGTAGTTGGGGGGGGAGACGATCACATGATGGTCCGCGTGCGCCGACAGCGGCGCCGACCACCACTGGCTGATCTTGGTCCAGGACGAAGCGCCATTTGTCGATCGCCAGAGATCCAAGCCGCCGACGATCAAATGGGCATCGTTGGTGGGGTCGACCCAGATTGCGTTGTCATACCAGCCCTGGGAGGCCAGATGCCCCGGCGCGGAAACGCTGGCCCATGTGGCGCCGAAGTCAGTCGAGCGGTAGATGGTGCCGTTGGCCACATCGGCCGAGGCGTAGATCGTGTTGCTGTGCGAATAGCCCAATTCAGTGCGACCCGAGGGCGACAGGTTCGAAGCGCGCCAGGTGGCTCCACCGTCGATCGAATACTCGATCGCCCCACCACCGTAACCTCGTCCAAAAACCGCATAGGAGCCATTGAGCGGATTGAACCTCACATCGGCCACACGGGACACCGCCCTGACCAGCGTCCAGGAGGTCCCTCCATCGCTGCTCCGAAACAATCCCTCGTTGGTGGCGGCCAAGAGGACATCGCCATTCTGGGGATGGACCACAAGCCGGTTCACGTAGTACCACGCGGTCCCCTTGGTCACCGGGTTGGTCGAAGCCAGTTGAACCCAGGTCGAGCCGCCGTCGGTGGACTTGAATACTCCTGCACCTCTGACCGCATCGGCGTTGTAGAAGCCTTCCCCGGTGCTGGCATACATGGTGTTGGTGTTGGTCGGCGACACCACGATCGACGTGATCGACAGGTTGCCCATGAAATCGTTCACCGGCTGCCACGAGGCTCCGGAGTCGACCGTCTTCCAGATCCCGCCGGAAACACTGCCGACCCAAATCACGGCGGGATTGGAGGGATGGAATGCCATCGCCCTGACTCGGCCGCCGATATTTCCGGGACCGATGGCGGTCCACTGGTTCCAGGAGATGCCGGCCAGGCGGGCGCTGCCTCCGGCCTTCTTTTGCTGGGCCAGCGCGGCGGCCGTTCGAAGCGCGATCGCGCGCCTTTGCTCAGTTGCCCTGAGCAGCCCGTCCGGCCGGACCACACCGTTGTCGTCCTGCTGTTGCGCCGCCCTCAAGGCGGCCCATTCACCCGCACCGGTGGGCTTGGGGTTGGACGCTCGCCAGATGGCCCGGCGCAATTTTTCCTCCGGCATGGTGCAAACCGAAGTGTTGTCCAGAGACCGTGCGCGCTTGAGATCCTCGAGCTCGGCCTCGGTCAGCCCGACCGCGTCGGCCACGACCGCATCGGTCCACTCCAAGGCGGGGGGACAACGCAAACTTTCGCCCTGGGAGACCCCCTGCTCGGCCAGAGCCACCCCCGCCAAGAGCGCCAGGCCCAACGCCACCCCTCGCCGCCAAATCGGCACCATGTTTCGTCCAGTTTTCATCGGCAATCAGCGTCCATTGGACAATCAATTTGGTGGAACCGTTCCGGGTGCTTCTCCCTCCCCCCATTCAGGGGACAGGGAAACCGCCGAGGAAGAAATCAACACGTCAACGGACTTGACCCGTTGTCTCAAAAGTGGCCGTCACGGAACGTGCGGCGGTCATGTTCACCACACACGGGCCGGTGCCTGAGCAGGCGCCGGACCATCCGACAAAAGTCGAGCCCGCCGCAGCGGTGGCGACCAGGGTCACCTCGGAAGCCAGCCCAAACTGTGCGCTGCAACGCGAGCCGCAATCGATGACCGGGCCCCCAAAACTCAGCCCCGAGTTCGTCGTGATCCAGTCCAGGTACCGGACGACCCGGGTGTACACCCCGGGCAGGTCGGCACTCGCACAGCCATAGCCCCAACTGACCACACCGGCAAGAAGCCAACCGCCCCGTCTGTTGGGCACCACCAGCGGTCCGCCACTGTCGCCCTGGCACGAATCCTTCCCCCCGGCGAGATGGCCTGCACACACCATGTTGTCGGTGATCTCGGATCCGTAGCTGGTCAGCCGGCAGGACGCCGGGGTCAACATCGGCAGACTGACTTGACGCAGGGTGCTTGAAATCGCACCCCCGTAGGACACGGCGCCCCAGCCAGTCACTGTGCCCAGAATGCCATCGGCCGACAGATTGGCCTCGTCAGCCGCGGCCAGAAGATCAACGGGTTGAATGTTTGCCGAAAGTGTCAGCGGTGTGGCCAACCGCAGCAGCGCGATGTCGTTGTCGTAGGTGGAAGGCGAGTAGGACGGGTGCATCAGGACTTGGCTGACTGTCTTGACCGTGCCCCTGCCCAACTGCGTTGAACCGACTCTCACGCTGAAGTAGCTGGCCGGAAGCGCCGAACCTCCCGACTCCACGCAGTGGGCTGCGGTCAGGATCCACTGGGCGGAGAGGATGGCGCCGCCGCAGGAAAACCGGCCGCCGATGGCCAGCTCCACCTGCCAGGGCCAGGATCCCACGGCGGCAAACGAGCCGCCGACGATGCTGGGGCCCACCCCGTCGCGCACGGCCGTCGCATAGGTGCCGGAGACCGAGGCCACAGCCACGCCACCTTGCCCGCTTCCCGTGCGGCTGACAGTGAGCGACTGCGGCAACTCGTAGGTGGCCAGGAGGCTCACTCCCGAATAGGCGGTGTAGGCGGGAATCGACAGGTAATAGGTGGCCGCCGCTGGACGAGGCACAGTGCATTCTTCGGTGGTTCCCGAAAGATAGGACCCGCAGTCGGCGGCACTGATCGATGTCCCCGGCATGGCTCCCCCCTTCAGATAGAGGTCGGGATCTCCGCTGCCGCCGGACAATGTCACCGTCAAGTGGGCCGCCCCGGCGGGCACCTGAAAGCTGTAGGTCTTGACGACTCCCCGCGCGGCACTCAGGTTGGACAGGCTCAGAGCCACGAGCCTGGCGCTTGAGGACACATTGAAGGTGGCCGTCACACTGCGCGCCTCGGTCATGGGCACGGTGCAGGTTCCAGTCCCGGAACAGCCCGCTCCGCTCCAGCCGGCGAAGACGGAAGTCGCCGCTGGCGTGGCTGTCAGTGTCACCATTGAACCGGCGAGAAAGGAGCCGCTGCAGACGGTTCCGCAGGAGATGCCAGGGGTCACGCTGGTGACAACGCCAGAGCCTGTGCCCGCCAGGCCGACTGTCAGCGTGGTGTTGGGGGCACGGTCGAAGACGGCCGTGACACTCTGTGGGGCATTCATGCCGACCACACAGGCGCCAGTGCCGGAGCAGGCGCCTGACCAACCGACGAACGTCGACCCCGGCAAAGCCGTGGCCGAAAGTGTGACCGAAGTGCCTGAGACGACGCTCGCCCTGCAGGACCGCCCACAGTCGATTCCTGCGGGAGTGCTGGCCACTGTGCCTGAGCCGGTGCCACTCTTGGCCACCGTCAGAGTCAGACTGACGGCGCGATTGAAGGTCGCCGTCACGCTGGCAGCCGACGTCACCGCCACCACACAAGCACCGCTCCCGGAGCACGCACCGCTCCACCCGGCAAAGACAGACCCCCGTGCCGGCGTGGCGGTCAGAGTCACCGTGGTTCCGGAAGCCACCGACACCGCGCAGGCACGGCCACAATTGATTCCGGCGGGACTGCTGGCCACCGTTCCCGAACCGTTCCCTGTTTTGGTGACCGAGACCAAGTGGTTGACCCGCGGCAGGGCCATCGCCTGGGTCACAGCAGAGACCAAAACGAAAAACAGCAGCAACCAGATTTTCGGCAGCGATGTCGCGGCAATCCTCATCCGCCACAGTCTACGCCAAGCCATGGTCAAATTAATCAGCAAAGCACACTCAGGAGGCTGTCCCATGGCGATCTGCAGAGCAACCGCGCGTGCCGTGTGCCTGGTCTCGGCGGCGCTCATGGTCGACATCGCCTCAAGCGAACCGACAAGCACTGCGCGAGTCAACCTGACGGTCGAATTGCGGCAGGTTCAGATGCCGCCTGATCAGGTCGTCTCGCACACCACCGACAGCCCGCACCAGGCGCGGATCTCGGCGCAGCAGATCAGGGTTCGCAATGGTGGGCGCGCTGTGTTTGCCCTGCAACAGTCGATTCCCCTTCAGTGGGTGACGGCAGGGTTCGGCGCTTCGCGTGATTCTCGAGATGGGCCCAAGGGTCAGGGCCCGAGCGCCATGGGCGGCTTTCAGCAGCAGATTGTGGTGGTTCAGGCTGGCCAGTCCTTGACCGTTGAGCCTCGATGGAGCGAGGGACAGGCCTCGGTTGAACTCGCGATCGATCTGCAGCGGACAGGCACCGCACCGGGAGCCAATACCGTGCTCTCCCGCCAAAACGCGACCCAACTGGCCACGAGCGTTTATGCAACACCCGGCGAATGGGTGACGATTGCCAGCACCGCCGGCGCGCCAAGCCCAGGCACCGTCAGCACGAGGACTGCAGCCCAGCGCGGCATGGTTCTTCAGGTCAGAGTCCTGCTCGACTGACCTCACGGGCTGCCGGGCGATGCTGCACGCTCGCTTGGATGCTCGCGCGGCTGACCTGCGGGCTCAAGGGAACTCGCTCCGCCGACCCACCCGAGATCGCGTACGAAGAGCTGCGACAGCCGGCGGTAGCCCTGGGCCGTGAAATGGATCAGGTCGGAGGCCATCAGGGGTGGGTTGGCCAGGCGCCAACGATAGGCACTGCCCGGTCCTCCCATGGCCTCGAACGCATTCCAAGCGATGCATCCCGCTGCACTGGCTTCTTCCTGCTGAATCTTCGCGATCTGACTGTGCACCAGTGAATAGGTCAGCAGGGCCGGGTTGGGCCTGGCCGCGACTGGACGGCGCTCACTTTGATTCGACTTGCCGCGGGTGGGTTTGGCGGTCTTCGCCCCTTTGCCTGACTTGGCCGCCTTACTTGCTCTGGCCACGGAGGCCTTGCTCGAACGACGAACCAGCACACCGCGGTCGCCCGGCCCGATGAGGACGCAACTGGCGAGCGGAAAGACACTCTTGAGCTTCTGGATGGCCGCGGCCAAGCCGGCACGATAGGCCTGTGCATCGAACCTGCGATCGGCGCCTTCGTTGGTGCCAAATCCGAGCATGACGACATCGTAGGGCGCCCGAGAAAACCAGGCCGAGAGCTGCTCGGCATTGACCGACTTCCAGGACGCCGCCGTTGCGCCAGGGTAGCCGAAGACATCCAGCTGCAGCGGCGCTTCCTGGTCCGAAAGACTCTCGACGCCCTGGAACCGCAGGCCGCCCTGCAGCAGGCGCAGTCGAACCGTGGAAATGGGCGATGAGGCGGCCAGTTCAATGGCAGCGGGGCCGGACTGAGGCTCCAGGGAAAGGTGATGCCCCGGCATCGAATCGACCTCAACCGAGACGCGAGCGCCCTCCGGGGCCTGGTAGAGCAGCCTCACGGTGCGCGCTGTGGAGGCGACACCCTGAGCCGGCCGAAGATCCAGCGCGAGTTCCGCGCGGGGGCCTCCGGCGGCCACCATGCTGACCAGGCCCGGTGCCGGCGATTGGGCGGCGGCGGCCTTGTAGTACGCGGGCTCGGCCTGCCACTCGCTGCTTGCACAGGCTGTGCGCACAGGCAGCCTCACCCCGGAGCGGGCCAGGGTGGCCGGAAGAAACTGAGTCCGCACGGCGCCCTGGCTGAATCCCAGGAGGCGCACGAGCTCCTCGGTGAAGAAACCGGCAGCGAAATGGCTGTCGCCCCACAGTGCCACCTTCAACGACTCGCCCGACTGCAATCGGGCCAACGGAAGGCCCGATCTCTCCTGACCGATCGGCTCAGCCGATGGTTCGGGGGGCGTGGCACCGAGGACTTCGCGGATCTCCTCCTCCGCCGGCATTTCCAACGGGTCGCTTGAGGGGGCTCTCGGCGCCGGCGACCGCGGCGGAGTACACCGAACGACCGGGGCATCGGCCTGCGTCTGCACCGTCAGACGGACCACGGTCACCGACGGCTGCGACCGGATCTCGCCCGAGATCCCCCACAACATAACCCCCATCAAAAGCACCGCAAAGGCCCGCGGCCTTCGAGGCAGACGCCGCGCATCAAAGTTCAGATCCACGGACGCCCTCCTTCGCTTTGGGATCAGGGCCATCGGCCGACGGCTGCTGAGATCTCGCCGCCGAATCGCTTGGCGGCTGGCTCTCCGGCTCAGAAGCCTTGGGTGGCCGCATCGAAGCCCTGGGGCGCGGAGTGGTCGAGATCTCTGGGATGGATATCTGAGCGGCCTGACCGATTGCCTGAACGAGGGCTGCGATGCCCGAACCGGTGAGATGAATCCCATCGGCTGCGAAGAACTCCTTCCTGTTCTCGGCGATCGCACTCCACCGCACAAGCCGAACGTTCGGGAACGCACCACCGACCCTTTGGATCAACTCGTTGTTCTGATCAGTCCACCGCCGCTTGGCGTAGACGTCAATCAGCAAAACTGTGGAGCGATCGGAAAGCAAGCTCAGGACCTTCTCCAGGTCAGGCTCGTTGATGTAGCCGTTGGTCCCGAGATGGATGATCACGATCCGGCCGATCTGGCCTTGCGCCTTGAGCTGCGCGATCAGCGCACGACCTTCGCTGAACTGGCGCCCGACCTTGGCATCCACGACCATCCCCGGCAACACGCTCTCGAAGTGGCCCTTGGCTCCGAGCAAGACAGAGTCTCCGATGGCCGTGATCTGATGACCGGGCACCGATTCACGGGCCGAATCCGCCGCATCAGAGCCTGAGGCCTCAGCCGCTGCGGCTTGGACGCCTGTCGGCTGGGCATCAGGCCTTGCCCCAGGGGAAGCGATCGGCCCCACGTGGGCCGGAGCCTGCACCGGAACCGGATCCTCGGAGAAATCGGGCTTCATCCAGGCCATGAGCAGAACAGCCGCTCCAAGGCAGGCTCCGGCCACCAGAAAGCCCGACGCTGCCGCAGGGCCCAGGGCCGTGGCCACTCGACTGCGCCGACCCTGCGGACCCGGTTCAAAGAGTCGCCAGGAGACTTCAGCCACGACGCCCGTGGCCACGAGCTTGATCAGAGTCAGGGGCATCCCCTCATAGTGGTCACCCGGCGCAAGCCGAACCCACATGAGGATCGGCCAATGCCACAGATAGATGGAATAGGAGCGCAGGCCAAGCCACTGCAACGGCGCCAGTCGCAAGCTCCTGGCCAGCCATGACTTCTCGTCCAACGACGCCGCAATCAGCGCAGCGCTGAGCAGCGCCACAAGGATAAAGCCTCCCAGATACAAGGTCGGGCTGGCCTCATTCCAATGCCACGCCAGAAGGCCAAGCCCCACGGCGGAGCCGATGCCCACCAGCTGAACGGACACTCGAATCCCGCGCGACGCCGATGGCATTGGGTCCCGGCCCCATCGATCCAAGAGGGCTGCGAGGGCG
The DNA here is from genome assembly GCA_964475695.1 of uncultured Rubrivivax sp. Classification (GTDB taxonomy): domain Bacteria; phylum Pseudomonadota; class Gammaproteobacteria; order Burkholderiales; family Burkholderiaceae_C; genus RFTU01. Next base: position 1,768 of record CAYYYC010000021.1, on the reverse strand, counting down.
CAGCCCACCAGCAAGCCTGCCGCATGGGTGTCGGTGCCCAGATAGGCCCGATTCATCGCCGCGATCCCCTGGTCGGCGAATTGGGTCATCCAAAGCGAACTGCCCAGCGCAATCACCATGGCGAGGATGGCGATCGCGCCGGAGCCCATTCGGCCAAGCTTCAGGGCCAGCACCACAAGAAGTGGCCACAGCAGGTAGAACTGCATCTCCACAGCGAGCGTCCACAAGTGGCGCAAGACCGGCGGCATTCCGAACGTGTCAAAGTAAGACTGCTTGGACAGGATCTGCCACCAGTTGGAGACATAGGCAAAAGCCGCCGGCGCATCAGCCAGCGTCCTCCATCCCGCCTCCGGATCGATCGCCCAGGTCACGCGCACAGCCACCACGATCAGGGCCAAAGTGGCCGGAAGCAGGCGCTGGATTCGGCGGTGATAGAAGCCGAAAAGATCAATCGCGCCATGCCTGTGGATCGATTCGAGCAACCCCTTGGTGATCACGAACCCGGAGATCACGAAGAAGATGTCCACGCCAAGGAAGCCGGCCTCAAACACGCCCGGAATGGCCAGGTGGTAAATCACCACCAGAACGACAGCAAAGGCACGGAGTCCGTCGACTCCCTCGATCCGCGTGGCAGGCAGGGAACTGCTGGAAGACATCAGTGAAGGCATCACACCTGAGCGTAGAGCAAACATTCTCGCCTCATTGAGCGAAAACATATCCGGGCCTGACCAATCGTCTGGGTTGAGCAGAGCCTCTGGCTCTGATATTCTCTGAACGCGACCCGCCCTCCGGTGGATAAACCGGCGTGGGCCCCTCGGAGGTTTGCATGAT
>CAYYYC010000021.1:0-927 GCA_964475695.1 uncultured Rubrivivax sp. | reverse complement strand
AAGTTCCGTTCGCAAGCGTCTGTCGCCTCCTTGTTTGAGGACCAAGAGTCCGATACGGATTCCCTGTGGTCCTCTGCCGCTTCGCTCGCCGGTGCGCTCACGCCCGGTCTGCAGTTTGGTGAAGTGCACGCGGCGGAGGTCGGTCTGCACGCCGATCCCCTTTTCTTCGGCTTTGTGCAGGCGTACTCGGCCAGCCATTTCGGCACACCAATGGCCGAAGGCACGTCCGGAACGAGTGACGCGCCTGAATTCTTCGGCGTCGAGCCAATCTCATCGCACCAGCCCTCTGAAGCGCTTCCCCACAGTGAGTTTGGCGTTGCGCATGGCACCCCTGCCCTTTGGCCGTCAGAGCGTGGTGAAGGGGCTGTTCAACAACCCGCAGTTGCGGGCCCCAATGCGGACAACCCGGAGCAACAGGCCCTTTCGGTCCGATTCGGCGAGGGTTCGCCCACCAACACGGCCCTGGCGAGCGCCGATGCGGTGCAGGCGAGTTTGGTGGGCATGTGGGACCCGAGTGCCGGCCACCTCATGTCATTCCTTGAGCCTGGGATGATGCTCTGCTGGTGAGTGTGCTGGATCCGATGGAGCCACGGACGTTCTGCTCTTCATGCTGAGATCAATGCTTGACAGTCAGGAGCCCATGGAAAAAAGCCCCGCGTCGTGCGGGGCCCTGAGCGCCTGACAACCCGACTGAGCGAGTTAGCAGGTCTTGTTCTGGCGGAGCGAACGGGATTCGCACCATCGCTCATGCATTCTTTTCCCCAAAAGGACATCTGTATTTTCTGTCGCTGTTAAGTCGATGGGATCCATGATGGGTGCAAAAAGAAAAACGCGCTGGAAGGCGCGTCATTTCTTGTCGTCTGGCGGAGAGAGCGGGATTCGAACCCGCGGTGGGCTGTTAACCCACACACGCTTTCCAGGCGTGCG